>CAMVBR010000077.1 GCA_947165755.1 uncultured Clostridia bacterium | reverse complement strand
TTAGCTTGTAGCTCCAGTTTGTCGGGCAAACTGCCCGACAAACTGAAATTTGAATCCAAACACAGCGCAACTAAAAAGCAGCTCGGAAATCCGGGCTGCTTTTGATTTACTGCTGTTTTGAATGGATCTGCTCTTCGGCGTAGGCCTGCATGGCGGCGCTGTCGCCGCCCGAAGCCACCGCGGCGGCCTTCTTGCGGCGTTCCAGCAGCTCGGCGTACATGAGCTCCTTCTTTTTGCCGTTCAGATCGTAGAACAGCATGGGTACGATACCCAGCGCGCCCGTAACGGAGGGCACGATGGTGAACATGGCGAACAGATAGAATTTGACGTAATCAGGCTGCTCCACGCCCTCGGTATAGGCGTTCTGGTCGTAGCCGATGAACTTTTTGAGCGCGGTGGAGATCACGCCCGAAACGCTGCCCGAAACCTTTGCGGCAAGGCCCTTGGCAACGCTGGTCATGGCCTCGGTGCGGAAGCCGTTCTTCCATTCGCAGTAGTCCATGCCCTCGTTGTAAAGCTCGGTGCCGATCACGGAGCGCAGGCCGTAGAAGAGGGTCCAGATGACCTCCCAGATGGCCATGGCGAAGAACATGGGCAGGCGCTTGCGGTAAAGCCCGCCCTTGAAGGTTTTGGGGTTGAAGCCGATGCAGCCGAACAGGAACACGAAGATGAGAAGGAAGTTATTGATATAGTGGCTCACGATGTAGAGCAGGCGGCTGGAGAAGTGGCGGCGGAACCATGGCACGTAGGAATAGCTGATGGGCGAGATGGGCGCGGCGGGGATCCCGGCCAGCATGGTCATGCTCGCAAAGTGGAGCACGTCGATATAATAATCCGATTTGCTGCCGCCGATGGCGAAGCTGGAAAGGAAATCGGAAAGCGTGATGAGCAGCACGGGCTTGTTGTTGGCGATGGATTTGAGCGATTCCCACACGGAGGGCGTTTTGATGGACTGCATGATGCGCTCTTTGGAGTTCATGAAGAACCACATGCTCATGGCGCTGGCAAGCACCGTGCAGAAGGTGCCCATGCCCACGAAGGAAACGAGGAACTGCGATTCTATGGAGAATTTTTTGGTGGAGATCTTTTTATTATCGATCAGGTCCAAAATCACGGTCATGATCTGCTCGGGCAGCTTTTCGCCGAAGGTGCCCGAGGCGAAGTTGGCGATGGTGATCAGCCGCGTTCGGTCTACCGGGTGGGGCGTGATGGTGGCCAGAAGCCCCGTGCGCGAAATGCCCTGGAAGGTGCCCACGCCCTCTTTCAGGATCTCGAGCAGCAGGTAGATGATGAATTTGCCCACGGAGTTGGCGGCCTTGCCCCCCACGTAAAGGGGCATGAACCAATAGGCCAGCGTGAGCAGCATGCCGGGCACGGCCAGCGCCAGCAGATAGGGGCGGAATTTGCCCCAGCGGGTACGGGTTTTTTCCACAATGGCGGCGGTAAAGATATCGTTTACGATATCCCATACGCTGTTGATGGCCTTGGCAATGGTCTGGTAGCCGAGGTCGATCTTTACGATATTGGTGATGAACCGCGTGGAATACATATTGATATTCAGGCTCTGCGCCGCATCCCACAGCACGAAGCCCACCGTCTCTTTGGTGCCGACGTAGCGCCGGTTTTCGTAGACGTACTGCAATTCCTCATCGGAATACTGATGCTCCTGCGGGAGGTTCTCTTCTGCCACCGTAACAGCCCCCTAATATAGAATATATTTTATTTTATCATAAGATATTTGGGTTTGCAAGAGTTTCTTGGGAAGATGGGCAGTTTGTCGCGCTGAAGGCGCGAACGGCGAACGGCGCAAATTTCCTCACGAGCCAAACCCCGCTTCCCTCAGCATCAGCACCTCGTCGGCGGCCCAGGCGTCCACCAGCGCGGGCAGGCTGACCGCGGTATAGCGCTCGTCCACAAGCACGATCTTAGCGTAATCGCCCAGCAGGAACGGGGCGAAGCAGTTGGCAAAGGAATCCCTGAGCACCAGCAGCGTGCCGCCGGGCGCGGCGGGGTTGGTGAGCTCCAAAATACCGTAGTTGCCGCCGAAGAACACGCGGTAGTGGTCCTTGCCCTCCAGGGCGGCGAGGTCGTACACCGGGATCTCTTTGCCGTCCGCAACGGCGGTCACACCGGCGGGAACGGCGACGGTCCGCACCTCGTCCGGCGGCACGCGGGCGCCGGGAACCTTGGATGAGAGTGTGCCGTAAAAGGAGCGGGACACGGTTTGGGGCGTAAAGGCCGACAGCGACGGGGCGGACTCCCCTTTCGCCGCCCTGAAGGCGGCGTACGCCTTATAGGCCCCCGAAAGGGTCCAGTGATGGTCGGTTTTGAAATAATCCTCGGGCGACGTGAGCGTTTCCCGCAGGTCGATCAGCCGCAGCCCCTCGGCGGAAAAGAGATCGTATACCGGGGCGGGATCGTACACCGGGGCATATTTTGGCAGCAGGGCCCCGAGCTGCGCGGCGGCGCCGGGCACGGGCATGACGTACACGGGGATATCGGGCCGCGACGAAGCGAGACCTTTCAGCTTTTCGGCCTCCCGCTGCGCGGCGGCAAGGTCGGGGGCGGTGATCTTCTGAAACAGGCGGCCTTTGCCCACGTACGCCCCGTTTTGGTCAGTTCGCCCTGTGAGCAGCAGCGCGGCGGACCGGGCGGACACCGTTTGGTCCCGCCCCGGGAACTGCTCGCACAGCACCCGCTCGAAATCCTCGGCGAACCGCCCCGAGGCAAGGGTGAATTTCAGCGAATCGCGGGTTTTCAGCGTGCGGTTCTCGGTTTCGGAAAACGCCCGCTGCGGGCCAAAAAGCGAAAGGGCACCCACGAGGGCAAGCAGCGCGAAGAACAGCGCGAAAAAGGTGATCTGCAGTTTTTTCATAGCCGCGCCTCCTAAAACCGAAAATACAGGAAGGGGTTATACGCCCCCGCCACAATGGAAACCACGCTCACGGCCGCCAGCGCCAGCGCGCCCACGGCCTTACAAACAAAGACGGCGGTTTTATGCGTTTTCAGCCGCGCTTCGAGGGCCTTCAGCGCGTTCGGCACAAGGCGCACGCTGAGCGCCGCGCCAAGGAGCAGCGGCAGAGCATAGCTCCGCAGGTAATAGAGCGCCGCGCCGTCCGCCGGGGGGCCGGCGAACATGCTCTTGAGGTACGCGCCGAGGGTAGGCATATCGCCGCAGGCGAAAATGACCCACGATACGAGCACGAGCAGCAGCGTGAGCGCGTGCCGCGCCGCAGCAGGGAGCTTCGGCAGCGGTTTTTTGAACACGAAGCGCTCCAGCACGAGCAGCACGAAGAAATACAGGCCCCACAGAATATAGTTCCAGCCCGCGCCGTGCCACAGACCCGTGAGAAACCACACGACGAACAGGTTGAAGATCTGCCGCCCAGCGCCGCAGCGGTTGCCGCCCAGCGGGATATACAGATACTCGCGGAACCACACGCCGAGGGTGACGTGCCAGCGCCGCCAGAATTCCGCCACTGAGGCAGATTCGTAGGGGTGCAGAAAGTTTTCGGGCAGGGTAAAGCCGAACATGCCGCCGAGGCCTATGGCCATATCGGAATAGCCCGAAAAATCGTAGTAGATCTGCAGCGCGAAGGCCAGCGCGCCGAGCCACGCCGTGAGGGCCGAGGTATGCCCCTGCCGGGCCGAGATCTCTTCCCAAAGCTGCCCGGCGGCGTTGGCGACGAGCACCTTTTTGGCCAGCCCCACGGTAAAACGGAACACACCCGAAGCGAAGGCGTTTGCGGAAACGGCGCGGTTTTTGAGCTGCGCCTCGATATCGGCGTAGCGCACGATGGGCCCGGCGATGAGCTGCGGGAACATGGCCACGTACATGCCGAAATCCACGAAATTGCGCTGCGGCCGCACCCTGCCCCGGTATACGTCCACAGTGTAGGAGAGGGTTTGGAAAGTATAAAACGAAATGCCCACCGGCAGCGGCGGCGCCGAAAAGGGCAGATAAAACCAGCCGAGGGCGTTCAGGTTATCCACAAAAAAGCCCGCGTATTTGAAAAACGCAAGCAGACCTAAATTGACCGCGACGGACAACGCCAGCACCGCCTTCATGGCGGCGCGCTTCCCCTTTTGCCGCGCCCGGTCCAGCAAAAGGCCGTTCATATAATCGAAGGCGGCAGAAAAGAGCATCAACAGGATATATTTCGGCTCGCCCCAGGCGTAAAACACAAGGCTGGCCGCGAACAAAAAGCCGTTTTTCAGTTTTTCGGGCAGCAAATAATAAAATCCCACCGTGACCGGCAGAAACAGGCACAGAAAGGTGAGACTGCTGAATATCATAAAACCTCCGGATTAGTAAAAGATAGGTAAGCGGAAAGCTTTTTTATTCGATATGTTGCTGCGCAACGCGATATATCACGCTTTGCGTAATGCGATATACGCGCACATGCGTTTGCGTGCGATATGATATGCATTCCTTATCACGTGCCGCAGGCACATATCGCGCCTGCGGCATATCGCATCCCATAGGGATATATCGCGCATTCCGGCAGGAATGCATATCGCCGTCGCGCTTACGGCGCGACGAACTGCCGGAAGGCCTCCATCACCGGCGCGGGGTCGGCGGCCACCACGAGAACCACATAGCGGCCCACGGTTTCGTAAACGGCGCCCTGCAGCTTTTCAAGCTGGCCGGGGTCGTAGGAGGCGTAGAGCGTTTCGCGTTTGGAGAGATGCTCGCAGAGCGAAGCTTCCGCCACGGGGGCGCTGCGGGGGTGCTTGACCGCGATCACCGCGATCTCATCCGCGTTGCCAGCCCCGTTTTCGGCATAGAGCAAAAAGAAATCCTCCACCAGAGAATAATCCATATCCGATACGTGGGCGAATTTTTCGGCCGCGTCGGCATCCGCGCCGCTCACGTAGAGCATGGTTTCCTGCGTATTCAGCGCCGCGAGCATTTCGCGGCTGAGTTCGTACATGCTTACGATCGGCTGCTGTTTTCCGCAGCCGGAGAAGCAAAGTATTGTGAATACAAGCGCCAGCACGGCGCAAACCGTTTTTTTCATCTGCTCACCCCATCACGTTGAAGGCGTCCGCGATCGCCGATTCGGCCTCGCCGAAGAAATCGGATGCCTCGGAGAAATCGAGATCCCCGCCGTCGGTCATGCCCTCGTCTACCCAAATATTATCCCAATCGGGCTTCACGCCGAAGGCCTCTTCCACGCTCCGGTCGATCTGATCGCGCGTATCGTCCGGGACCTCGTAATCCGGCGCAGCATCCTCCCGCTGGGCGAACACGCAGAAGATATAGTCGCCCTCGTCGTTCTCGGTCCAGTACCGGTCGATATACAGATCGCCGTAGAGCCCCGATTCCATGGCGGCGCCGCAGGCGGCCTCGGTCATGAGCATGGCGGCCTGTTCATTTTCCACGCCGCCCTTGAATTTGCAGGAAAAGGCGCGTTCGTTCCCATCCAGCTTTGCGCGGAGCCATGCGGGCAGGGCGTAGAGATCCTCCAGCGTTTCGCAGTGATACACCGCGTAGTTGTATTTGGTGCCGTTGGCCGCCGGGAAGAAATCGGTGTTCCAATCCTGCTCCTGGGCGCGCACGGCGTCGTTGATATTGAAGTGGCGGTAGCTGCCCTCGGGGGAATCGAAATAGCAGTCCGTATGGTACCAGTCGCCGTCCAGCCGTACAAGGTTCCAGGAGTGGGACAGGCTGCTGTCGTGGATCACCATGCACTCGATGCCCAGCATCTGCATGAACAGGCGGAAGGTAGTGGCGTAGCCCACGCACACGGCGGAGCGGTATTTGAGCACGCCGTAGGGGTTATCGCTCTCGTCCGTATCGGGCGGGATCACGGTAAGAAAGCCGTTTTCGCTCTCCAGCTTCGTAGTGAGCCATTCGTATACGGCCGCCTCCTTTTCCACGTCCGTCATATCCGGGGTAATGATTTTATCGAGGACGGCCGAGGCCATATCCAGCGTTTCCAGCTCCCGGTCCGACAGGCCCGCGCGGTCGCCGGAGATATAGGCGTCCGAAATGGGCAGGGTGGATTCGATCTTGTATTCCCAGCCGATCACAACGTCGTCCTCCCGCGCGGGATCGAGGGGATGGAACCAATCTTCGGGATCGAACATGTCCGAGCCGAAGAAATTCACCGCCTGCAGCGCGAGGGCGGCGACGGAAAGGCCGGTGTTCAGCAGCAGCACAAGGCACATGATCACGGCAAGCACCTTCCAGCCCGTGTTGCGGCCCGTTTTTGCGGGGGCGGCTGCGGGCGCGCCGCCTTCGGCAGCATAGGGATTGCGCCGCGCCGCCCTTTGGGGCGCGGGAGCTTCGGGGGCTTCGGGCGCTTCGGGCGCGTTGGGCGCATCGGCCCCGGCGTTGCCCGAAGCGTAGGGATTTTTAAGCGCGGGCGCGCCGGTTTCGGCGGCAGCGGGCGTGGCTTCTTCCTGCAATAACTGATCCATGGTACATAATACTCTCTTTCCTTTGGGTTTACCACAAAGAAAGATATCACTTTCGCCCCGCGCCGTCAAGAAAGATGAAAGAATTGTAAAGAAAGATTAAAAAACTGTAATGAACGGGAGCGTGGAAAGAAGTAGGGAAAATGGAATTTATAGGGCACAGAGCAGAGATTTGTTTTCTCAAAGAAATAATTATATAACCACAAATCCTTATTGTGAAATCAATGAAAAAAATCCTTGAACGATCAAGCTCAAGGATTTTTGTTTTTTCTATTAAACCTCTTCGTTCTGAAAATCAGAATTGAATCTGCGTTGGGAACGCGTAAATTTCATAGTTTGCAACGTCCGCAGCACTGAAAGAGTACCCCAGGTTTGACGTTTCAAAACCTATTTTTTCTCCCGGCTGAAGCTCGTCGGACAAAATCGTAAATTGCTGAGCAAGAAGAGATCCATCTGCGGCATACAAGTTGGCAACCACGTATATCATACTCTCCGCTTCTTCCGAAGTGTTTTCTACGCGCCCGGTAACATTTACGTCGCCATAAGAAGAATCCTTTACCTGAACCTCCGTAACTTCATAGCGGATGCAATCGACCTTTGCCTTTTTCACATCGATATGCGGAACGATTTTTAATCCTTCCTGCGATACCGACTCATCAAGGGTGGTTTCTTCATAGTAATAAGCAGTTTCCCCCGGAAGAAGTACCTGCGGGTAAACGGTTACCATGCGCAGAGTTGTAACCAAAGCGCCGGAATCATCTTCAATATCAAGCGTCCCGCTGGATAGAAACAAATTATCGCTGCCGGTATTTTTCACCGGGAGTGCAGCGGAAATCCACGTGCTGCCGATGCTGTCTGTCCAGATGCGTACTTCGCCTTCCCCAACCTCATACGCGGTTTCCGTTTTTTCAGATTCCTTATTGCCCGAATCGTTTTCTTTTGTGCCTTGGCTGCTGGTTTCCTTGTCGGGTGTTTTAGAGGGTTTTTTTGATCCGCCGCTGGCAGCGCTGATGATACCGATTACAACAACAACGATAATAACCCAGAACCACCATTTCTTAAAAATCGGTTTTTTCTCCTTTGTTTCCATAACTACACCTCATTCATTTTTATATCCCATATTGGGATATTTTTATTATACCGATTTGGGATAATAATGTCAAGGGGGAATTACAGTGAGGCTAAAGGAGCTACGCAAGAAAAAACGACTGTCCCAGTTGAAGCTGGCAATGGATCTAAACATGACGCAAAATACAATCAGCAGATATGAAACGGGGGAACGGGAACCGGGCATAGCCGAATTAATTCGCATAGCAGACTATTTTCACGTATCCGTTGATTATCTGATAGGCCATTCCGACAACCCGAACCTATAAAAAACCAATCGGTATTATCGGTTGGTTTTTCTTTATCTTAGGCGCTGCACACGGCCCCCCGTGGGACAGGGGACGGGGGATTGTACCAACAATATATGGCGGAATAGTATAGTTTGTTCTTCCTTGGGACATTCCCCCGTCCTCTGTACTTAGGGGAGTTACTTTTTCAGCCATGAGAAGTTTTCTGCTGAAGGCTTGAAATGATCGATATTTCAACGTAATCATGCTTTTATGAAATATCCGCCGGACAGAAAGTTACTTCCCCCTAAGTACAGGGGGACGGGGCAGTGTCTCAAGGCAGGTTATTCCGTTGGGATCGTTTATCCGTTGAGACGCGTCCCCCGTCCCCTGTCCCACGGGGGCCTCGCTTAGCACCCCTGACGCCCAAACTGAAATTTGAACCTTTTTCAAACAAAAACCCGGCTTCCCTGCCGATGGCGGAAGGAAGCCGGAACTTTTATTATTTCATCAGCATCGTTTTGAGCACCTTCACCAGTGACAGCAGATGCCGCAGCAGCGCCTGATACCAGGTGAGGGGGCTGCCCTCGGTCACGGTGGGGC
>CAMVBR010000076.1 GCA_947165755.1 uncultured Clostridia bacterium | reverse complement strand
GATCTGCGGCAGGGCGGCGGTAAAGCCGAAGCAATCGGGCAGCCAGTAGATATCGGAGGAAACGCCGAACTCCTTTAAGAAGAACGCGCGGCCGTACAGGAGCTGGCGCACGAGGCTCTCGCCGGAGGCAAGGTTGGTATCGGCCTCCACCCAAGTGTTGCCGGTGATCTCCCACTGCCCCGCGCGCACCTTTTCCCTGATGCGGGGCCACAGCTCGGGGTAATACTCCTTGATGAACCAATACACCGCCGCCTGGCTCTGGGTGAAATGGAAATCGGGGTAGGCTTCCATCAGGGCGAGGTTATTGGAGAAGGTGCGGGCGCACTTGCGGGTGATCTCGTTCACCGTCCACAGCCACGCCACGTCCAGATGGCTGTGCCCCGCCATGATCACGCCGCCGGGCAGAACGGACTCGATCTTGCCCAGCGCCTCCCAAAGCGCTTTTCTCGCCTTCGGCGCGTCGGCGTAGAAGCGGGCCTTGCCCTGATCGTAATCGGGGATATGGGCGGCCTTTTCCACCGCGTTGTAGATGCGCCCCGCCGTTACGGGGTCGCTTGCCCGCTCGTAGGCTTCATATGCGCAGGCGAGGTCGAAATACAGCCCCTCGGCTTCTTCATTGATCAGCTGCAGCTCGGCCTGCCGCAGCTCGTAGGTCATGTATTTTGCGCCCGCCATGGCGTGATCGCAGAAGCCGCCGCAGTCCACCGCCGCCTCGAGCTCGATATGCAGCCTTTGCCCGGCGGTAAGGGGCTGCGGGAAAATGATCTCGCTGCGGCCCACCCAGCCGGAATTGGCGCGGGAGCTGACCGCCCCCACGATCCTGCCGTTGATGCGCACGATGGCCTCGCCGCCGAAATCGATGCAGAGATATACCTTTCTGCCCGCGAAGGCTTCGGGCACGGTAACGTCGGCGGCAAAGAAACGGGTATCGTCGTAGCCCACGCGCCAGCGGTCGCCGAGGCGCATGACCGTGGGCGGAGCTTTATCGAATTCCATCACCCCCGGGGCCGGGTGCACGGCGGCGCGGGTTTGCCATTCGGGGATCGATACCTTATCTTCCGCAATAAAAGGCGGAACGTAAACGTGGATCAGATTTTTGAGTACCTGCGGCTTGAATACGAGCATAGACAAACTCCTTTCCGATACGTATCTGTTTCAGTTTCATTATACAGCAAACGCGCGCCTCTGACAAGCCCCGCGCTTTTTTATCCGCCCGGCCGTATCAGCCGTGTTCAAGCATTTTGCTTGACAACAAATTTTCTTTCATATAAAATTATTTTAATAGTTTATCTGAATTAAAAAGTCGGAGCCGCGGAATCATCATGTCTTACAAAAAATCTTTTTTCGGAAAACACGCCTGCGATATTGCCGCGTTGTTTGCGGGGCTGCTGCTTTGCGTATTCCTGTTTGCGGCCGCGCCTTACGGGGCGGGCCTGGGAGACGAAGCCCTGTACTGCGCGATCCCGCTGCGGTTTCTGGCCGGGGACGCGCCGATCACAGAGGAATGGCATTTATCGCAGTTATTCGGGCTGATCAACGTGCCGCTGTGCGCCGTATATACGCGCCTTGCAGGCAGCGCCGAAGGCATTATATTATTTATCCGGTACGTATATTCCGCAGCGGCGGCTGCGATCTACGGCTTTATATACGGAAAACTGCGCCGGTTCGGGGCGGCGGGGATCACGGCCGCATTCCTGTTTTGCGCCATGATCCCGCAAACGATGCAGGCATTCTCCTACATAACCCTGTCGGTTTGGTTCATCATGCTCGCGCTTTTGATTCTGGTGTTCGACGGGCAGCGAAAAAACGCGGGGAAATACCTGCTCGGCGGCGCGGTGTTTGCGCTCGGGGTGCTGGCCGAGCCACTGCTGGCCGTTCTTTACGTCTGCTGGGCGGCAGCCGCGGGGATCTTCGCTTTGCGCCGCCGCAGGCATCCGGAAGCGCGCGGCCGGTATTTCTTATTGGAACCGCGGGTGTTTCTGCCGGTAACTGCGGGATGCGCGATCCTGTTTGCGGCGTTTATGGCGATCCTGTGCGCCGCAGGCTCCCTGCGCGCGCTGAACGAAACGCTGCCCTACCTGTTCACGGGCAAGGATTACAACGTATCCAATCTGATCGATCTCTCAAAACTGCGGCAGGCAGCGACTGCCTGCGGTTTGCCGTGGATCACGGGACTTGCGCTGTGCCTGATCGCGGCAGCCGTAACGGGGCGGTTCTTCCGGGATCGCCGCATGGCGGTTCGCGTTGTATTTCTGCTTTCCGCCGTTTTTCTGGCATCCTGCCTCGCCCATTGGTTCGCGGTGAAGACTCCGTTTACGGGCGTCAACGTTTACCTGTTTTTGCAGAAGCATGATTTTCCGCTGCTGCTTTTCGCGCCGATCCCCTTTTTGCTTTGCAATAAAAAAGACCCGCGGCTGACGGCCATGCTTGCGGTCGGCTACGGGTTTTCGCTGCTGGTGGATATCTCCTCCCGGACGTATCTGGGGTCCGGCGGCTTTCTGATCCGGGTCCCGCTGCTGCTTCAGCTTTCGGTATTTCTCAAAGAACAGCGTTCCGCGCCTGCGGAGAAACCGCGCGAAAAAACCAAAGCCGCAGCCGCCCTGCGCGCCCTGCGCGCTGCCGGGGCCGTGACCGGCGTTATCTGCGCCGCCGCCGTACTGCTGTGGGATCTGAATTACATATCCGCAGCAGGGCCGCGAAAGCTTCCCGAACAGGCCGTGCTGCATACGTCCGAACCGATGGAGTATACGCTGACCGCCGGTCCGCTGAAGAACGTAAAAACCACGGCATCTATCGGCAGACAATATGAAAAAACGCTTGCGGATCTGGAGAGGATCGACGCGGGAAAAGAAGGCGCGTTTGCGGTGCTCGACGCGGCGCCGTTCACGTATCTGTATACAAATCGCCCCTGCGGCGCGTTTTCCGTATGGTACGAAACCCCGGAACCGGAACGGCTGTATGCCTACTGG
The DNA here is from genome assembly GCA_947165755.1 of uncultured Clostridia bacterium. GTDB lineage: Bacteria > Bacillota > Clostridia > Oscillospirales > Acutalibacteraceae > RUG806. Next base: position 5,493 of record CAMVBR010000076.1, on the reverse strand, counting down.
AGAATGCCGCATACCGAAATACCTGCGTATCTTTATTGGCCGTATTACGCCAACGGATTATTCTACCCGCGCAGCGACGCCGTTTTACGGGAACAGATGGAGGACCTCAGCGCGTTTATCGACTTCGACTGCGAACCCGGAGAAGCAGGCTATATCCTTACGGTACGCGCGCTGAAACAGAAATAGAGAGTTCCCGCGTTCCGCGCCCTGCGCTTTCATTCTTCGGAAAGCAGCCAGTCCACAACGTTGCGCACGCGAATGCCGTTGTAATCGCCGAGGGAATAACGGTCAAGCGTAAGCACGATTTTCGGATAGTGATCGGGAATGGAGGTAAGCGGCGCCATCTCACGCGCAAAGGTACTCTCCTCCAGCATGGACGCCGTAACCTGAAAATAGGTAACGCCCTCGTCCTTTTGTGCGACGAAATCCACCTCATTTTGCCCCGCCTTGCCAACATTCACGCGGTAACCGCGGCGCAGAAGCTCGAGAAATACGACGTTTTCAAGGGAATAACCGACGTCGTAGGAACGGCGCTGCAGCATAAAGCGCCGCAGACCCAGATCGGCGATATAGTATTTCGGGCTTTGCTTCAGCAACTGTTTTCCCACGATATCAAAACGCGCCGCCGGATAAAAGATGTAAGGCTCGATGAGCGCCTGCAGATAATCGGATACTGTGTTTGGGGATATATTTCTGCCCGCGGAGGTCAGATAATCGGCGATGCTTTTGACCGAAACGGGGCTGCCCACGGAATTCGCAAGAAACCGGGCGATATTGCCGAGCAGGGTAAGATCGGTGATTTTTCTGCGGTTCGGGTCCTGTTCCCGCCGTTTCTGGCGTTCCTCTATATCCTTCAGGAGAATGGTATTGTAGATCCCCTCAAGGTACAGCATTGATTTTTCATCGTCCCCGGCAAGCGACACAACGTACGGCAAACCGCCCCAGCGCAGATACCGCGCAAAGGCTTCATCCGGAGAAAGCTCACCCATCATACCGCGGCATTCCGCAAAGGAAAGCGGCAGAATATTGATCTCCACGTATCGCCCGGATAACAGCGTGGCAAGCTCGCCCGACAGCAGATAAGCGTTGGAGCCGGTTAAATACAGATCCACGTTTTCTTTCAGGAAAAGGCTGTCCGCCGCCTTCTGAAATTGATCGCCCATTTGTATTTCATCCAAAAACACATAGGTGGTTTTTTGTGCGTGCAGCCGTTCGCAGACGTAAGCATACAGCGCCCGGTAATCGAGCAGCGATTCATAAGCAAGATCCTCCAGATTGATAAATACGATCTGCTCGGGCAGCACGCCGTCGGCAAGGAGACGGTCTTTATACATCTGCAGCAGCGTGCTTTTTCCGGCGCGCCGCATTCCCGTAATGACCTTGATCACCTTTTCGTCCTTCCAATCAAAAAGACGTTTCATATATTCTTTTCGTTCGATCATACGCGTTTCCTCTTTTCTGTGGTTAATTCTATTATAAGCAACGGAAAGACGATAGTCAAATAAAAATATGCCGATTTCGGAATATTTTTTGTAATTAATCATATTTTATTCCGATTTCGGAATATTTTATATTGTTTTTTCTGTTTTATTCCGATTTCGGAATTTTTTTGCCTGCACAATATATAATAAAACTATGACGTACTGATCTGAACTAACCTTTCCTATACTAAACTATACTGTGTATACAGAGTGTTAACAGGGTGTATACAGGATGTTACCAAGAAAATTTCAGTTTGTCGAGCTTTTTAAATGCGTAATGCGTAAGGCGCAATGCGTAATTATCGGTGGCGGCTTTGCCGCATTATAATAAGCGAAGCGAATAACAAGGTTCTGCCGCTTGCGGCAGGTTCTTATAATGGGGTATGGGCGCAGCCCATCCTTCATTACGAATTACGCATTACGAATTACGAATTGCTCGATAAACTGAAACTTGACAAATTCCGCATATCGCATTCCGCATTAAAAAAACGCCCCCGCAGGGCGTTTTTTATTTTAGTCGGCATATTCCATTCCGGTTTGCAGGGCCTTGAGGTTGATCTCCTTCAGGTCCGCGTGGCGGGCGGAAACCACCTTGCCGAGGGCGGCTTCGAGGTTTTGGTCCGAGATATCCGCGCATTCCCTGATCACCTTGCCGGTCATTACCATATTGGCGAGGGTGGGGGCGCCGATGTCCTTTGCGAGCTGCGTGGAAGGGATATAGAACACCTTCACGTCGGTGCGGGTCACCTTGCGGGAGATCAGGGTGGAATCCACGAAGATCATGCCGCCGGGCAGCACGTCGTTTTCGTATTTATCGAGGGAGGGCAGGTTCATTGCCATCAGGATCATCGGCTTGGAAACGATGGGCGAGCCCACCGGGTCGTCGCTTAAAATGACGCTGCAGTTGGCCGTGCCGCCGCGCATTTCGGGGCCGTAGGACGGCAGCCACGAAACCTGACGGTCTTCGATGAGGCCCTTGTAGGCAAGGAATTTACCGGCGAAGAGCACGCCCTGCCCGCCGAAACCGGCAATGAGGATCTCCGTGGTCATTGTTCCGTCACCTCCGCGCTTCTGTCTTTATATACCCCTAAAGGATAGTACGGGATCATGTTGTTCTCTACCCATTCCAAGGCTTTGACCGGCGTCATGCCCCAGTTGGTGGGGCAGGAGGATACCACCTCCACCAGCGAGAAGCCCTTGCCCTCGATCTGGTTTTGGAAGGCCTTGAGAATGGTCTTGCCGGCGGCCTTTACGTTTTTCACGTTGTTCACCGCCACGCGGGCGATGAATTCGGGGCCGTCGAGCTTAGCGAGCATTTCGCACACGCGGATGGGGTAGCCCGCCACGGTGACGTCGCGCCCGTAGGGAGAGGTCTGGGTGACCTGCCCGGGCAGCGAGGTGGGGGCCATCTGGCCGCCCGTCATGCCGTAGATGGCGTTATTGACGAAAATAACGGTGATATTCTCGTTGCGGGTGGCGGCGTGCACGGTTTCGGCCATGCCGATGGAGGCAAGGTCGCCGTCGCCCTGATAGGTGAAGATCACGTTTTCGGGCAGCGAGCGCTTGAGGCCCGTGGCCACCGCGGGAGCGCGGCCGTGGGCGGCCTCTACCATATCGCAGGCAAAGTAGTTATAGGCCATAACGGCGCAGCCCACCGGCGCAACGCCGATGGTTTTGCCCTCCACGCCGAGGGTATCGATGGCCTCCGCCACAAGGCGGTGAATGATGCCGTGGGTGCAGCCGGGGCAGTAATGCAGCTCGGCGTCCGTCAGGCTTTTGGGCTTTTGGAATACGACCATGGCTTATACCTCCTCCTGCATTTTACGGATGGCGGCGAGCACCTCATCCGGGCTCGGGATCATACCGCCGGCGCGGTTACAAAGCCGCACGGGCTTGCGGTCGTGAATGGAAAGGCGCACGTCCTCGATCATCTGGCCCATGCTGAGCTCCACGCTGATAAACCCCTTGGCGGTGTTCGCAAGGTCGGAAAGCGCCTGCTTCGGGAAGGGCCACACGGTGATGGGGCGGATGAGACCCGCCTTGATGCCCTCTTTGCGGGCTGCCACAACGGCGTTCTTGGAAACGCGGGCGGCAATGCCGAAGGCCACGATCACGATATCCGCATCCTCGGTGAGGAAGCTCTCGTAACGGACCTCGTTCTTTTCCACCTCGGCGTAGCGCTCGAAGCGGGCGAAGTTCATTTTTTCGAGCTCATCGGGCTGCAGATACAGCGAATTGATGATGTTGTGCCTGCGGGCCATGCCGGTGCCGGTAACGGCCCAGGGCTTATCGATGAGCACGGGGGCCTCCTCGGGCAGAGCGACGGGCTCCATCATCTGACCGGTGGTACCGTCCGCCAGCAGCATGGCGGGCATGCGGTATTTATCGGCCAGATCGAAGGCAAGGCCGGTGAGATCGGCCATTTCCTGCACCGAAGCGGGGGTGAGCACGATCAGGTGGTAATCACCGTGGCCGCCGCCCTTGGTGGCCTGAAAATAATCGCTCTGGCTGGGCTGGATGCCGCCCAGACCCGGGCCGCCGCGCTGCACGTTCACGATCAGGGCGGGCAGATCGGACCCGGCGATGTAGGAGATACCCTCCTGCTTCAGCGAAACGCCGGGCGAGGAGGAGGAGGTCATCACGCGCTTGCCGGTACCGGCCACGCCGTATACCATGTTGATGGCGGCGATCTCGCTTTCGGCCTGCAGGAACACGCCGCCGATCTTGGGCATGCGCTTGCTCATGTAGGCCGCCAGCTCCGTTTGGGGGGTAATGGGGTAACCGAAGTAATGCCTGCAGCCCGCGCGGATGGCGGCCTCGGCAATGGCCTCGTTGCCCTTCATCAATACTTTTTCACTCATTGGGCGCCTCACTTTTCTACCGTAATGACGCAGTCCGGGCACATGGTGGCGCAGAAGGCGCAGCCGATGCACTTGGAAGGATCGGTCATTTCGGCGGGAGAATGTCCTTTTTTGTTGATCTTATCCACGGCGATCACAAGGATCTTTTTGGGGCACGCCGCAACGCACAGCCCGCAGCCCTTGCAGATATCCGTGTTGAAGGTCACTTTTGGCATACTTTTCCACATCCATTTCAAATGAAAATTAGGAATCAGGAATTAGGAATGAGGAATGCATCGGAACCGAAAATCAATTCCTCATTCCTCATTTCTCATTCCTCATTTGTTAAAAGGGTTTCTTTTGCAAAGAGATATAAAACAGGTTTTCCCCGGTCACGCGGCCGCGCAGGGTTTCACACACCGAGGTGAACGCCACGGGCAGGCCGGTGAGGCGGCGCAGCGTTTGCGCCTCGGGGAAGGTTTTTTCAATATCCGCCGGGGCGGTTTCTTCGCCCAGATTGGAATTATTGATGATGGAGGTAAAGCGCAGGGGGGTGGCGGCCTCGATCTCACGCAGCACGTCCAGCGCGGCGGCGGCCGTGCGGGTGAGGGGGCGGTAGAAGTTGACCACGAAGAACATATCGTAGTCGTTTTCTTCGGCGATATAGGGCGCGAAGCGGCCCAATGCCAGCGCGCCGCGGTCGTCCCCGCCGATATCCAGCACCGCGAACCGGTCGCGCCGCTGCACGAGGCCGTAAACCTCGCTGGGCAGGCTGGGCAGATCCACGCTCGTATTGGCAAAGGGCAGGCTGATCACGTCGATGCCGAGGGAGCGCAGCTCCGCTTCGCTGTCTTTCGAGCGGAAGTAGGGGTTGACGATATCGATATCCGCCAACGCCGCTTCCCTGCCCGCCGCGCGCAGCGCCTTGGCGTAGTTGACCGCTAAATTTGTTTTGCCGCTGCCGTAATGGCCGCAGAAAAGAGAAACTCTCTTAAAATCGTACATCTTAGATAATCAGGAATTGGGAATGAGGAATTAGGAATGCGCGGAAATGGATCAATTCCTCATTCCTCATTTCTCATTCCTCATTTTTGAATTATTCGACTTTAAGACCCAACGGATACGTCCAGCCCATGAAGTCTTCCACGGTGCCGGTCTGGATGCCGTAGAGG
>CAMVBR010000075.1 GCA_947165755.1 uncultured Clostridia bacterium | reverse complement strand
CTTCCAGACCGGAATAGGCCTTGATGTGCCCAACGTGCATGCCGGCGCCGCTGGGGTAGGGAAACTCCACGAGCGCGTAAAACTTAGGCTTGTCGGAGCCGTCAACCGCCTTGAAGACGCCTTCCTGTTCCCAACGGGCCTGCCATTTCGGCTCGGCGGATTTGAAATCGTAAGCCATAATAATATTCCTCCATATTAAATACATATAATAAAATTATCACAACCGTTTTGATAAGTCAAGAATCAGAAATGATCTATTCGCAATAAACGATGAAATGTGGAAAATCTCCACAAAAATATAAAAAATTATCCACACACATATTGACATTATGGAAATAATGAGGTATAATTCGGTTGTTTTCGAAAACAATCAGATTTCCGTGGCGCGCACGCGAGAGGAGGGAGAATGAAAGAGAACAGATATTCGCTGTATCGCAGCGCTCGCGGCGTCGGTCTCAGGATCGAACTGCCCGAAGGGGAGACAGTGGAATTTCCGTGGATCGCCCATGACCGGAAAACCGCCGTCGTCTTCTTGAAACGCTTACGCGGTGCAGACGTTGATCCCGTGCATTTCGGCGACGTTGTTCGTGATTTTATTACGGAGCAGTATCTTGCGCAGCTGGAATATAATCGGCTTGCGTCGTCCGCCGTGCACATTTGACCCGGATCGTGTTGCAGTCAGATTCAGAATTTCCGAAAAATCACCGATAAAAAGGGCCGCTCGTATCTACGAACGGCCGTATTTTTGCAGTTTTTAAACAATATTGAGAATTTTTTACTTAAAAAGAAATATAAGCTTGACAAGCTTGAGAAAATCTGATAAAATGCTATACTGCATATATGATGGATATTAATATCTTCAGTGCTTTCAACGGTATGATTATAACGGATGTCGTGCTGTTTGTCAAGCAGAGAATATTTCTGTTTGTCAATTTGCAAAACAAAGCTTGGTTTCAGGCTTTGCGCAGAAAAAAAGAACGGAGTGATTTGTTCCTATGATGCAAACGAAACCCGTAAAGGTCGGCAGAAAAACCAGATACAGCTTTTCTAAGATCAATGAGGTCATGGAGATGCCAAACCTCATCGAGGTGCAGAAAAAGTCTTATAACTGGTTTGTGGAAGTCGGCCTGAGAGAGGTCCTCAGAGACGTTAATGAGATCACGGATTATACCGGAAATTTTGTTCTTGATTTTACGGACTATCAAATCGATCCCACCCCGAAATACACTGTGAAAGAGTGTAAGGAGCGCGATGCGACGTACGCGTCCCGCCTGAAAGTCACCGCGCGCCTTCTGAATAAGGCCACCGGTGAAATCAAGACCAATGAGATCTATATGGGCGATTTCCCGCTGATGACCGAATCGGGTACCTTTATCATCAACGGCGCCGAGCGAGTGATCATCTCTCAGCTTGTCCGTTCTCCCGGCGTTTATTACGAAATGAGCCGGGATAAGATCGGTAAGCGCCTGTTTGCTACCACGGTCATTCCGAATCGCGGCGCATGGCTCGAATATGAGACCGATCCCCAGAACGTGTTTTACGTAAGGATCGATAAAAACAGAAAACTCCCCATCACCACGTTCATTCGCGCGCTCGGGCTTTCTTCCAACGATGATATCCGCGAGTTCTTCGGCAACGACGACCGCATCGAGGCGACGCTTGAGAAGGATCCTTCTCAAAACACGGCCGAAGCCCTGCTTGAGGTTTATAAAAAGCTGCGTCCCGGCGAGCCGCCTACGCTCGAAACGGCGCAATCGCATTTGAACGGCCTGTTCTTCGACGACCGCCGTTACGATCTTTCCCGCGTGGGCAGATATAAATACAATAAAAAGCTCGGCATTTCCGACCGTTTAAGAGGTCAGGTGCTGGCCGAGGCCGTGGTTTCTCCCGCAACCGGTGAGATCCTTGCGGAAGCCGGCGTCAAAGTGAGCAAGGAGCTTGCCGCCGAGATCGAGCAGGCCGGCGTGAAAGTGGCGTGGGTAGACGCCGAAGGCGTTACGGTAAAGGTGATCTCCAACGGTATGGTCGATCCCATGGGGTATCTTCCCGAATTTACCGAGGAAGAGTTGGAAGCCCTCGGCATCAACGAGCGCGTCAGCTTCGAGGTGCTCAGCGGTATCCTCGATGAAGCCGCCGGCAACAAAGAAGCCCTTACCGAGCTGCTGCGTGAGAAATGCGATCTGCTGATCCCGAAGCACATCACGATAGACGATATTTTTGCAACCATCAACTACCTGAACTGCGCCGCTCACAACGTAGGTCATTTCGACGATATCGACCACCTCGGCAACCGCCGTGTACGTTCGGTGGGCGAGCTGCTGCAGAACCAGTTCCGCATCGGCTTCACCAGAATGGAGCGCGTTGTGCGCGAGCGTATGTCCATTCACACGCAGGATCCCGAAAATCTGACGCCTGCCGTGCTTATCAACGTTCGTCCCGTGATCGCGGTCATCCGTGAGTTCTTCGGTTCCTCGCCGCTGTCGCAGTTCATGGATCAGACGAACCCGCTTGCCGAGCTTACGAACAAGCGCCGTCTCTCCGCATTGGGCCCCGGCGGCCTTTCCAGAGACCGCGCCGGGTTCGAGGTCCGCGACGTGCATTATACGCACTACGGCCGCATGTGCCCCATCGAATCTCCCGAAGGTCCCAATATCGGCCTGATCTCTTACCTTGCCACCTTTGCCCGCATCAACAAATACGGCTTTATCGAAGCTCCGTTCCGCAAGGTAGATAAAGAGACCGGCCGCGTGACCGAGCAGGTGGAGTACATGACCGCCGACGTGGAAGACGAATACCGCGTAGCGCAGGCCAACGAACCGCTGACCGACGACGGCTACTTCAAAAATTCCCGTATCATCTGCCGCTACCGCGACGAGTTCCTTGACGTGCCGCCCGAGTATGCGGATTATATGGACGTTTCCCCGCGCATGGTCGTTTCCGTGGCAACAGCCATGATCCCGTTCCTTGAAAACGACGACGCGAACCGCGCGCTGATGGGCGCGAACATGCAGCGCCAGGCAGTGCCGCTCCTGAAAACGGAAGCGCCCTTCGTGGGCACAGGCATGGAATTCAAGTCCGCCTGTGATTCCGGCGTTTGCGTGCTTTGCAAAAAGGCCGGTACTGTCACGCGCGTGAGCGCCGACCGTGTTGAGGTCGCCTGCGACGACGGCACGATCGATACCTATGAGCTGCTCAAGTTCATGCGCTCCAACCAGGGTACCTGCATCAACCAGCGCCCCATCGTCGACGTCGGCATGCGCGTTGAGAAAAACGACGTGATCGCCGACGGCCCCGCAACCAGCGAAGGCGAGATCTCCCTCGGCAAGAACGCTCTGATCGGCTTCATGACCTGGGAGGGCTACAACTACGAAGACGCCGTTCTGATCAACGAGCGCCTTGTAAGAGAAGATATCTACACCTCCGTCCATATTGAAAAGTATGAAGTGGAATCCCGTGTGACGAAGCTCGGGCCGGAGGAGATCACCAGAGATATTCCCAACGTGGGCGACGACGCCTTGAAGGATCTGGATGAAAACGGTATCATCCACATCGGCGCCGAGGTGCATTCCGGCGATATCCTCGTCGGTAAAGTCACGCCGAAGGGCGAAGCCGAGCTCACCGCGGAAGAAAAACTGCTGCGCGCCATTTTCGGCGAAAAGGCAAGGGAAGTCAGAGAAACCTCTTTGCGAGTCCCGCACGGCGAATACGGCATCATCGTTGCCGTTGAAGTATATACCAGAGAAAACAGCGACGAGCTTGCCCCCGGCGTTGATAAGGTGGTACGCTGCTATATCGCGCAGAAGCGCAAGATCAGCGTCGGCGATAAGATGGCCGGCCGTCACGGAAACAAGGGCGTTGTATCCCGCATCCTTCCGCAGGAGGATATGCCCTTCCTTGAGGACGGTACGCCGCTGGATATCGTTCTGAACCCCCTGGGCGTTCCTTCCCGAATGAATATCGGTCAGGTACTCGAGGTGCATCTCGGACGCGCCTGCCGTGAAATGGGAATGCACATCATGACGCCCGTTTTCGACGGCGCGCATGAAAGCGACATCATCGACGCCTTTGAGGAGGCCGGCCTGAATACCACCGGCAAGGTTACGCTCTATGACGGGCGCACCGGCAGACCCTTCGACAACCCCGTAACCGTGGGCGTTATGTACTTCCTGAAACTCCACCATCTTGTAGACGATAAGATCCACGCGCGTTCCACCGGCCCGTACTCGCTGGTAACGCAGCAGCCTCTGGGCGGTAAAGCGCAGTTCGGCGGCCAGCGCTTCGGCGAAATGGAAGTTTGGGCGCTGGAGGCTTACGGCGCCGCTTACACGCTGCAGGAGATCCTGACCGTAAAATCCGACGACGTGGTCGGCCGTGTGAAAACCTACGAAGCCATCGTCAACGGGCAGAACGTGCCGAAGGCCGGCATTCCCGAGAGCTTCAAGGTGCTCGTGAAGGAGCTGCAGGCCCTTGCGCTCGACGTTACCGTGTTTGATGAAGACGGCGTCCGTATCGATCTGAAGCAGGATTACGACGACGACGTGGAACCCGGTCTTGCCGGTGAGCTTGCAGGCGACGACGCCGTTGTGAACGACGCGGAATCCGCCGAGGGCTTCCATGAGCAGGAGGAGGACGACGATTTTGAAGACGACGACCCGTTCGTGACCGTATCGTCCGACGTTAACGAAGATTTTATGCTTGAATCCGACGACGATTACGATATTACTTCCAGATTTGGGAATGACGAAGAGTATTGATCTCAAAAAATCTAAAGAAGGAGCTGCTTGCAGATGAGTGACGGTGCAGTAACTGTAAAAAGATATACGGAAGAAAACTATAACGAACTCAATTTTGAGTCCATAAAAATTGCGCTTGCTTCTCCCGACGCCATCAGAGAATGGTCCTGCGGGGAGGTAACGAAACCCGAAACCATCAATTACCGTACCCTGAAGCCTGAAATGGGCGGCCTGTTCTGTGAAAAGATCTTCGGGCCGGTCAAGGACTGGGAATGCTACTGCGGGAAATATAAACGCATCCGCTTCAAGGGGAAGACCTGCGAAAAGTGCGGCGTTAAGATCACCAAAGCCAAGGTGAGAAGAGAGCGGATGGGCCATATCGAGCTGGCTTGCCCGGTATCGCATATCTGGTACTTCAAGGGCATCCCGTCCCGTATCGGTCTGATGCTCGATATTTCTCCCCGCGATCTGGATAAGGTCCTCTATTTCGCCAAATATATCGTTGTGGATCCCGGCGATACGCCGCTTGAAAAGTATCAGGTGATCTCCGATAAGGAATACGACGATATGGCCGAAAAATACGACGCCGATTCCTTTGACGCCCGCATGGGCGCCGAGGCCGTAAAGGATCTGCTTGCCGAGATCGACGTCAACGAGCTGGCGGATCAGCTCAGAAGCGAACTTGAAACCGCAAACGGTCAGAAGCGCGCCCGTATCCTCAAGCGTCTTGAGGTGGTTGACGCATTCCGGCTTTCCGGCAATAAACCCGAATGGATGATCCTCGACGTGATCCCCGTGATCCCGCCGGATATCCGCCCCATGGTGCAGTTGGACGGCGGCCGTTTCGCCACCTCCGACCTGAACGATCTCTATCGCCGCGTCATCAACCGCAACAACCGCCTGAAAAAGCTGATCGAGCTCGGCTCTCCCGAGATCATTCTGCGCAATGAAAAGCGTATGCTGCAGGAGGCTGTAGACGCCCTGATCGATAACGGCCGTCACGGCCGCCTGGTCACAGGCCCGAACAACCGTCCGCTCAAGAGCCTTTCGGATATGCTCAAGGGTAAGCAGGGTCGTTTCCGTCAGAATCTGCTCGGCAAACGTGTTGACTATTCCGGCCGTTCCGTTATCGTGGTCGGCCCCGAGCTCAAGATCTATCAGTGCGGTCTGCCCAAGGAGATGGCGCTGGAGCTCTTCAAGCCCTTCGTTATGAAGCGCCTTGTGGAGCTTGAGATCTCCAAAAACATCAAAAACGCAAAGAAAATGGTCGATAAGGCCGGCCCCGAGGTTTGGGACGCGCTTGAAACCGTGATCAAGGATCACCCCGTTATGCTGAACCGTGCTCCCACGCTGCACCGCCTCGGCATCCAGGCCTTTGAGCCGATCCTTGTGGAAGGCCGCGCGATCAAGCTGCATCCGCTGGTATGTACCGCATTCAACGCCGACTTCGACGGCGACCAGATGGCCGTGCACGTACCGCTTTCCGCGGAAGCGCAGGCGGAAGCACGCTTCCTTATGCTTGCCGCCAACAACCTGCTCAAGCCCTCCGACGGAAAACCCGTTACCGTACCTACGCAGGATATGGTGCTCGGCTCTTATTACCTTACTATGGTAAAAGAAGAAGAGCGCGGCGCGGGGCACGTATTTAAGGATGAGGACGAGGCTGTTATGGCCTATGAAGAGGGCGCCCTGCAGCTGCACGCTCCCATTCGCATCCGTTTTACCAAGGTGATCAAGGGCGTTACCTATACGGCGATCATTCCCACTACGCTCGGCAAGGTGATTTTCAATCGCCCCGTGCCGCAGGATCTGGGCTTTGTGAACAGAGATCCCGCCGATCCCGCAAGCATGGTGCAGATGGAAGTCGATTTCCTTGTGGACAAGAAGAACCTCGGCCGTATCATCGAGCGCTGCATCAGCGTACACGGCACGAACATTGCCGCGGACGTTCTCGATAAGATCAAGAATCAGGGGTATCGCTATTCTACCATAAGCGGCATTACCGTTTCCGTTTTCGACGCGATCATCCCCGAGATCAAAAAGACGTATATCGACGAGGCGCAGGCGCAGGTCGATGAGATCATGAAGCAGTACCGCAGAGGTAAATTCAGCGATATGGAGCGCTCCTCCGCCGTGATCCGCGTGTGGAACGAATGCACGCAGAAGGTTTCCAAGGTACTCAAAGACAACCTCGACGTAAACAACCCGATCCACATGATGATCGACTCCGGCGCCCGAGGCAGCGCTTCTCAGCTGAACCAGCTTGCCGGTATGCGCGGCCTGATCGCGAATACCGCCGGCCAAACGATCGAGATCCCCATCAAATCCAACTACCGTGAAGGCCTGTCCGTGGTTGAGTACTTCATCGCGTCCCGCGGCGCCCGTAAAGGTCTGGCCGATACCGCGCTTCGTACCGCCGACTCCGGTTACCTGACCAGACGTCTCGTTGACGTTTCTCAGGAAGTGATCATCCGCGAAAACGACTGCGGCTGCACCGAAGGTCTCGAGGTTTCCGATATCTACGGCGATGAGGACCGTATGATCGAAAGCCTGACCGAGCGTCTCACCGGCAGATATCTGCTGCATCCGCTTACGGATGAAAACGGCGAGGTGATCATGGACGCCGACCATATGATGACGGAAGCAGACGCAAAACGCATCGTTGACGCAGGCTTTAAGAAGGTTACGATCCGCTCGCTTCTTACCTGCGAAGCCAACAAGGGCGTTTGCAAGAAGTGCTACGGCAGAAACCTGGCCACCGGCCGTTCCGTTTCCATCGGCGAGGCCGTCGGTATCATCGCAGCCCAGTCCATCGGTGAACCCGGCACTCAGCTTACCATGAGAACCTTCCACACCGGCGGCGTTACCACCACGTCCGATATCACCCAGGGTCTTCCCCGCGTTGAAGAATTGTTTGAAGCCAGAAAGCCCAAAACGCTTGCCATCCTTGCCCGTATCGGCGGCACCGTATCCTTTGTGGAGGGCAAGAAGGGCGCCGAAAACATCCTGATCTCCGGCGAAGAGGGCAGAGAAGAATATACCATTCCCTACGGCTTCCGCAAAACGGTGGAAGAGGGCGACGTGGTTGAACGCGGTAAAGAGCTTACCGAAGGCTCCGTGAACCCCAACGATATCCTCGAAGTGCTCGGCGTAGAAGCCGTACACAACTACCTGATCCGTGAGGTGCAGAAGACCTACCGTACCCAGGGCGTTGACGTTAACGACAAGCACATCGAGGTGATCATCCGTCAGATGATGCGCAAGGTGCGCGTGAAGGAGCCCGGCGACACGCATCTGCTGCCCGGTTCTGTTGTGGATAAGAGCGAGTTCAAGGCTGAAAACGCCGCGGTGAAGGCGAAAGCGGAAGAAACCGGATACGAGCCGATCTACGCTACCTGCGAACCTGTGCTTCTCGGTATCACCAAGGCGTCCCTTGCCACCGATTCGTTCCTTTCGGCTGCCTCCTTCCAGGAGACGACGCGCGTGCTTACCGACGCTGCCATCAAGGGCAAGGTCGATCCGCTGCTCGGCCTGAAAGAGAACGTGATCATCGGCAAGCTGCTGCCCTCCGGTACTGGTATGCGCTGCTATTCCGACGTTAAGATCACGCCCGCGATCCCCGTGATCAGCGAAGAGGATTACGCATTGGGTAAAACTGACGAAAATTAAATAAAATATTTGTAAAAGGTGTTGACAAATCGGCTTCCGGGATGTTAGAATACCTAATTGTG
>CAMVBR010000074.1 GCA_947165755.1 uncultured Clostridia bacterium | reverse complement strand
CTCTTCACTTTGGGATTTATCGCATCGAGCGATAAATTCCAATAAATGCCGCCGTGTCCTTTGGCGATCTGCTGCGGACACGGCGTTCGTATGTTTATTTATATTTTATTCCTGCGTTCAGTAGGCGAAGGTCAGAAGGAAATCGCAGTTCCTTGTGAAGGGATACATGGAATGCATGAAATACTCCCCGGTTTCCCTGTCCCGCTCATACAGGCGGCTCTCCTCCGTGCCCTTGAACGTCACAAACACGTACGTGTCGTTTGCGCTCACCGAAACGCTGTCGGCGGTAAAGGTATGCTCCTCGCGCTGGCGGATCTCAAAATCGGGGTCGCCCTCGTTTTTGATCAAAGGCTTTGTCCAGCTGAAGGAACAGCTCCCGGTCGCGCCGTCCCAGCCTCTGCCCGTAAATTGGAAGGAAAATTTGAGGCCCGTTACGGTAATGCCGTCCGCAAGCAGTCCCTGCTTGTCGGAGATGGTGACGGACATCATTTTTTTATCGTCGGGGGATACGTACATGGCCCGTTTGCCCAAGCTTATAACGAGCTGCTCCACGTCGTCCATATAGCCGTAATACTGGCGGGAATGGACGTCCACCGGCGTCATGTAAAACGTTTTCGAGCCGGGATCCACGCCGGGCGGCAGCGTCTCCTCGTTCGGCAGATATACCCCCTTCTCGCGCAGCCATTTGTAGAAGTTGGCCCGGCCCTTCACGCCGTTGGTCACCCACTCGAACATGGCGTCGGTCAAAAAGTCCTTATCGGTCATATAGCCCTTGCCCCGCTGGAATTTGCCGCTCAGCGTCAATAGGCTTCTCAGCGTTTCGCGGATCTGCCTCAGGGAGTTGAGCCGCTCGATATCGCTCGGGTACTCGCCGAGGCTGTTGTACCAGTAGTTGGTGTTCAGCATGCCCAGCGCGCGCCACTCGGCCGCGTCCGCCAGCAGCTCCTTTTTGGCGGCGGCGATCTTCGCCTCGTTCTTCGCCCGCTGCTCAAACTTTTTGCGCAGGTCGGCGGCGGTCACGCCGCGGGAGCTCAGCCGGTGGGCCGCGCCCCTGAGCTGCACGTACACAAGGTTCCAGTCGTCGTCGGTAATGGAAACGCCGCCCAGCTTCTTATACGTTTCATATTGCTCGTTCATCATGTCGTCGGTCCATATATCCGCCAGCTTATCGGTGAGCGAGGCGATCTTATCGGCGTAGTTCACGTAAGAGAACATGTTCTTTTCTATGTTCTTCACGATCTCGGTGAGGGCTTCCTTGTATTTGCCGTCCTTCACCGCCTGCTTCACGCTGTCGGCGTTCTCGCCGAGGGACTGGGTGAGGAATTCATCCTCCTCGGCCTTGAATATCTTGCCCAAAAAGTATTCTCCGGCAAAATTCACCAGCTTGGCCTGCAGGGTCTTGCCGTCGCCGTCGATGGCCGCGGCCAGGATCTCGCCGCGGGTATCCAGCGAAAGGATGCTGCGCACGATGGCGCCCGCGTATTGGTTGCTCGCAAGGCCGCAGTCGGTGAGCATTTCGGCCAGCCCGGGGGTGATATCCTCCTCCGAGATCCTTCTCACGGTGCTCTGCGCCGCCGCGCGCTCCGCCCACAGGTCCAGAAGCTGCGCGTCCGTGAGCTTTGCCGCCCCGAACAGGCTGAAGTGCGTCGTTTTGAAGCTGATCTTTCCTTTGGCGCGGGCTTCGGCGTCCGGGATCAGGAAGAAGGGCTCGCCGTCGTTGCTGAAGGTGACGCCAACGACGTTCTTGAGGTCCTCCTCGGCCGCGCCGTCCGGCGTGGGCACGGTCACGGTCGCGTAATCGTCAAGGATCGTGTGCTCTTTGCCGTTCAGCGTCACCGAGCACAGGGAGATGAGCTCGTAGTCTTTGGATTCATAGGGCTTGCGGGCGTTCCCCTTCAGTTCCTCGGTGCGTTTGCCCTCGCCGGTGACGGGGGTGGGCCGATCCAGCCCGATGGACTCGCGCAAAATCAGGCGGGCGTCGGCGGTGGTGATGCCGCCGCTGCGGTCCGCGTCGGCGTTCAAAGCCTCGTCGGCGGTAAACCGATCCAGCCCGATGGCGGCCCGCAGCGCCAATCGCGCGTCCGCAGTCGTCACCTGCCCGTCGGCGTTCACGTCGCCGGGGCGGTAGGCCGCGATTTGTGCGGCTTTTGGCGCGGCAAAGGGCGCTGCCGGGAATAAAAGCGCCAGCGTCAGGATGAGGCAGAAGGCGCGTTTGCGTCGGTGTTTCATAAAGATGACCTCCTGTTGTATTTGCTTGATTTCCGTTTGTGGGGCGTCGAGCCCCACAAACGGAAGCTCTCTTTGTTCGCGGGAGATTGCTCGCTAACGCTCGCGGGAGATTGCTCGCTAACGCTCGCGGGAGGTTGCTCGCTTGCGCTCGCGGGAGGTTGCTCGCTTGCGCTCGCGGGAGTTTTTTCTTGGAATTTCAGCATTCCGGTGCCGTCAGGCACACCCTCCCGCGCCGCAAGGCGCATTCTCCCGCACCGAAGGTGCACCCTCCCGTGAACGAAGCGAACATCCTGATCACCACTGCAGCGTAACGAACTGGGTCAGCTTTTTCAGCGTGAACAGAATATCGTGCAGAAAGCTCGTGATCCAGCCGGAAAGATGGCGGACGTCGTGGTATTCCCCGCACCACGGGCAGAGCGATTTGCCCGCCGGGGGCAGCGTTTTCTCCACGGCGTCGGTGTAGGTGCTGCCGTCAAACGTAACCGTGGCGGTGTATACGGCTTTGCCCGTTTCGGTCTCGGTGGGCGCGGTCACCGTTTGTGCCGATACTTCAGCCTTTACGGTTTCTTTGCCGCCGCAAACGTCGCACACGAAGACGGCTTCGGCCTTGGCGCCGTTCCATTTCCAGAAGGGTTCGCCCCAGCTGTGGCCGAGGGCGTCGGTTTCTTCATCGGTATATACGGCGCCGCAGCGCGCGCAAAGGTGGGCGGTAAAGCCGCCTTCGGTGCAGGTGGGCGGGGTCACGGTCGCCATAAAATCGTGGGCGTCGGGGTCAACGGGCACGTCGGTGCGCGTTTCGGTTGCGCCGCAGCCGGGTACGGTGCAGGTGTATTTCGTGTCGCCCATGGAAACGCAGGTGGCTTCCTTCACGGTCTCGCCCACATTCCAAACATGGTCGGCGAAGGTTTTTTCTTCATGGCCGGATACCCACGTTTCGCAGTCGTTACACCAGACGCCCGCCGTGTAGCCGTGGGCGATGCAGGTGGAATCCGTCTCCGACACGTCGGTGGTGTTCACGTGCTTGTCGGGGTCAATGGCCACGTCGGTTCTCGTTTCGGTTGCGCCGCAGCCCTCCACGGTGCAGGTATAGGTGGTTTCGCCCATGGCGACGCAGGTGGCGGGTTTGGTGATCTCGCCGTCGTCCCAGGTATGACTTCCAATCGCGGGGACCGTTACGGTCACTCTTGATAGTTCTGCGCCACAGGAGCAGTATACCACACTTTCATAGCTGCCCGGATCCATACAACCGGTAAAGATCTCGTTTTCGGGGACCGCTTCTCTGACGGTATGTCCTTCCTTTACATGGGAATACAGCGTGGTTTCAATAGCGTTATCCGCCGCAAGTTCGGAGAGCACGATTGCGGGACGGACGCCTGCGGAAGCCCAACTGGTACTGCAGGCGACTTCGACCGCACCGGTTCCGCGGACAAAACCGACGACGCCGCCTGCGCCGCCGGTATGCCGCAGCGGCCATTCTGATTTTCCGTTTTTCACTTCATTGTTCTGACTTTTCGCGTAGTCGGTGCCGGTGGTGATCCTGTCTTCGTCTTCGCCCAGACCGTAAGCGACGTTCGTCGCCTCGTCTTTGGAAAGCAGGAAGACCTTGTCGTTCGTTTCGGCGGAAGTGGTGATCGTTGTGGTCCGGATATTATCTTTCTGGCTGCCGGTAAACGCGACGTTATAAAAATCCTCGTTCAGCCACGCGCGGATCGTAGACGTCGGGTAATCGGTCGAGTAGGTCTCACAGCTCGAGGTCTGATAACACTTGCCTGTGTTTGTTGCGTAAACCATATTCTGATACGGCTGCGCGTCGATCGCGTATTCGCTTACGATCAGCCCCGTAAAGGGATCGAGCACGCGCCACTGCAGCGGCTCGTATTTAAAATAGTAAACCGTTTCGGGTTCATATCCGTTTGCGGATTGAAAAGCTCCGAAGCCGTTGCGGCCCCAGGTTGTGGAAGGACGATAGGCGTCAAAGATCACCGCGCGGTATTTTTCGCCGTTCAAGTAAAGGTCGGCAAAGCGCATCCAGTTCCCGGGCTGCATCTGCCCGTCCCGTTGCCCCGTACCGGAATAATACCCGTAACTTGTCCAAAGCTTATCGACGGCGTCCAGTTCGGCGATCAGGGCGGATTCCCTGACCGCGCTCTGCGGGTAGGAGCCGTAGCTGATGATATCCCCGACGGCGTAGGCCGTCTCCGCCCCGGCGGGCAGCGCGGCAAAGGGGACGGCCGAAAATACGAACAGCAGTGCCAGCGCAAGGGAGAGAATTTTCATAAAACGTGTTTTCATTTATATTGACCTCCTGTGATGGATTTGTTGTTTTTTGATTGTATAATGCGGTTTTGCAATGGCAGTCCGCGCCGTTTTTCCGTCCGCAGCGGGCGGGCCTCATTCGGCGAGCAGGGCTTTATCGATCCTAAACGCGATGGTGGCCGTTGTGTAGTTATCGAAGGAAATGGCCTTATCGGCAAAGGGGGCGTAGGGATCGAGCGTGCGGTTGAAAATGATGCATTCCTCGTTTTCCCGGTGCTCATCAAACGCGCCGGTCGCGGCGACGTAACTGTCGACGTCAGAGCGGATCAGCAGCAGATCCGAAGAAAGAGGATCGCCGGTGAGCGTGACCAGAAGGTCGTATCTGTTGTATCCGTTGACGTACGAGGTCTCATAGGTGGTAACGGCGCCCTCGGTCATATCGATTATAAACGAGCCCGTATTTGTAAATTCGAGCAGCTCCCTGTCGTTGTTGTCGAAGCAGATCGGCGTCACCTCGAGCTTCAGCGGCTTCGCCTTGTAAAGCAGCGGGTAGAGCGCAACGATATCGTCTGCCCCAAAGAATTCATAGGGGTCCACCCACTGCGCCTGCGCCGCGGGGGTGTCGGTTTCGGTTTCGTCGGAGGAAGCGTCCCGTTCGCCTTTCGCGGCGATTTCGATCAGCGATTCCTCGAGCTTTTCTATAAAGCTCTCGGCGTCAAAGCCGCCTGCGGGCGTAACGGCGGGGTTGTTGTCTATGATCTTATGCGCGATCTCCGGCGGAATATTGCCGTCGGGTTTCGTTTCTTCGGTGCTTTCAAACGCGCTTTCCACGGTTTTTTCATCAATGCCGGCGTTTTTGAGCGCCTCTTTCACTTTATCGGCCGCTTCCGCTTCGGTGCCCGTGAGGGTTTCAATGAGCGTGAAATCCACGCCCTCGTCCGTTTTTTTGAACGTGCCCGAGAGAATGGAACCGTCGTTCACGTAGTCGTTGACGGAGGCTGCCGCGTAAGAGAGAATGCCGAAGGCGTTGTCCCCCAGGTCGTTCATCTCTTTTGCCGAAAGCGATTTATAGCCGCTGTCGAGGATCTTTTTTCCCGTTGTGCCCACGTCCTTCAACGCGAGGCCGAGCCCCAGCAGAGAGAAAACCTGACCGATCGGCGCGAACTGCGCTTCGGTTTTATCGCAGGCGACGGAGATCTCGTTTTCCTCGCCGTTGTTGTAAATGATGGACCCTGTGGAACCCACCTCCAGCAGGGTGTTGACGCCGGAGCATACCACGCCGCCGGTTTTTACCACCGCGCCCAGCGTGCCCGCTGCGGGAGCCGCGGCAACGGCGATCACAAGCCCGGCGGCTGTGCCCGCGGTTTTCAGAACCATGGCGGTTTGAACGGCGGTATTCGCTTTCTCCGCAATGGCGGTATATTCGGCGCCCTCCAGCACCGCCAGCGCCTGCTTTAACTGCGCGTAGGCGTGCTTCGCGTCCGTACCGAGCTGCGCGGCAAGCGTCCGGATGCCTTTCCCCGCGGGGGCTTTATCGTAAGCGTCAACAATATCCTGCGCCCATTTCGTTGCGCCGGCGTCGCCTGCGGCAAACGCCGTAAGGCCGAAGGGAACGCTGCTGATGCAAAGGGAAGCAAGTACGGGTTTTTCGTCGTCCTTCGTGTTTTCCCATACGTCCGTGGTTTTTGTGAGCGCCCCCGAGAGCTTATCCGCGTTTTCAAACGCGGCGATCGCGTTTTTCAGCGTTTCTTCCAGCGCCGCCGCGCCGGCCTCGTCCAGGTTTTCGGGATCGCAGGCGAGGAAGAGATCGAGATAGGCGCGCGCGGTCAGATACGAGCTGACTGCAAGGGATGCCGTTACGTTCATGGCCTGTTCCGCATCCGTTGCGGCGGGCAGCGTGATTCTCACCGGATCGCCCGCGGCGGGTTTTTTGCCGCCGCAGCCCGCAAACACAGCGAGCGTAAGCGTACACACCAGCAGCAGCGAAAGGATCTGCACAAAACGTGTTTTCATGGGTATGACCTCCTGTTTTTTTTCTCCGTCTTTTTATGAAAGATATTGCTCCAGCTCTTTTTTCACCGCGAGGCGGTCCTGCTTATACTGCGCGTGGGTCCGTTCGGCGAAGTCCGCAAAGGCGCGGCACATGCCGGGGTGGGAGATGCGCACGGCCAGCGACGGGGGCGCGCGCCGCACGACGGATACGGTCACGTCGGCGATCAGTACCTGCATCTCCGGAAAGACCGGCGCAGGCAGCGGAAAAACGCGGTACTGCGGGTATGCGCGCATCAGCGCCAGCACGTTTTTTACGTGGTCGGCATAATCCTCGGGCGTATAGGCCGCGGTAAGCCCGGGCAGGTCCATGAGCGCGCCGCCGGTTTGCAGCGCCTCACGGGACGGCAGCGGAATAAATTCATGCAAAAAGCCCTTTTCGGCCGCCCGCGTCAGGATCTCGAGCCGCTCCTTTCGCAAAACGCGCAGCCGCGCCTTCGTCTCTTCGTCCGCGCCGATGCGCGCCAGCGCGCGCAGAAGCGTGGGTTCCGGCATGGTGGCCAGCGACAGGGTATCGCTCAGCACCGTAAGGTTTTCCACGTCCTCCCCGCCGAAGCGGCCGGTATCCCCGGCCGGTTCCACGTGCGCCAGTTCCCCGGCGTTTCCCAGCATCCACAAAAATGCTTCCTCCTGCGCCGCCAGCACCGCGGGGGCGGTATCGTAGCGGTAGAGCCCCGTATCGTCCTCGGCGCCCCTTACGTTGGCGCCGGAAATGCAGGCGAAGCCGGGGCACAGAAACAGGGTCTCCGAAAACCGCCCTGCGTTGGGGGCCTTGTTGTAGTAGGAGCGGATCATGCCCGAGGGGTAGAGCGGCAGCCAGCTTCGTATGGCGGCGGCCATTTCGTTTAAGTCCCGGTCCACGTTGTGGATGATGCGGATCTGTGTGCCGCCGGTCACCGCCAGCGCCATCAGAGTGGCCCACCGGGCGCGGAAGACCGGGTCCGCCACCATCCAGTTCATATCCTGATCGGAATACAGCAGCAGCCGTTCGGGCTTATGCCGCACCACGTTGCCCAGAAAGCGCAGCACCGCCCGCTGCAGGCCCTCACGCCCGAAATACACGGGCGCGGTCTCGCTGAGCGCCTCGGTGGGGGCGGCCTCGGCAAAGCTGAGGGGCGGCGGGGCGAGCTCCCGTATGCCGCCGATGCCGTCCAGCATGCCCATCACCAGCGGCGCGTGGTCGGCAGGCGCCAGATCGAACAGCCAGCCGTGCAGCGCGCGCAGGGCGGCGTCCTCGGAGGCAAGCGCCGTTTCGGGCGCGCCCATCAGCGAAGCCAGCCGGGGCGTCAGGCCCTGCTCCCGCGTGTGCGCCAGCAAAATTCGGCAAAGACTGTCCGCCATGGGCCGGTTTGCGGCAGGGGAGCGCTGACCGCGCCGGAACCGGCTGATATACGAGGAATCCACGTGCAGCAGCCGCCCCAGCCGGGCGTTGGAAAGCCCGGTGAGCTCCATCACCGCGTTCAGCCGTTTGCCGAAGGCAAGGCAGGCCTGTTCCTTTGCCGGGGGCTGCTTCGCGGGTCCCTTTTTCGGCGTCTCCGCAAACAGCCATTCCATGACCGCAGCGCGGATCTCCTCTCCGGAGGTCGGGTCCGCGCAGGGCACGGTTTGCAGCAGAACGTCCGTTTTGCCCGCGTCGTCGGCGCAGGCGTAAAGCGCGTCCACGATCCCCCTTGCGCACTTGCCGTTTTGGCGGGGCACGCGGGTGCCCTTGCAGATGCGGTCGATATTGGAGCGGTCGCAGCCGATGGCCTTCGCCAGCGCCGGGGGCGTGAGCCCCAGCGCAGCCATGAGGGTGTGCAGTCGGTCGGTAAACATGGTATACGCCGCCTTCTTTTCTTCTTTATCTCAATATAACATAACCTGTACGCAAACGGCAATAACTGACAATATTATGTCAATGACAAATTCACAGTCAGCCGTCGGACATTCGCCGTTCGCCGTTCGCCGTTTGCCGTTTGCCGTTTGCATCGGGATCGCGCCTTTGCGTGAAACATACGAAAACGATCCGTGCACGGGCGTGCCTTGAATTGCTGACAAAAGGAGATGGCAATAAAGGAAAATTGCAGTTTGTCGGGGTGTTTGCCTTCCCGTCGGTAGCGCGGCTGACCACAGCCGCTATCGGCGCAA
>CAMVBR010000073.1 GCA_947165755.1 uncultured Clostridia bacterium | reverse complement strand
AATCATTTGCCTGCTGCTCGCGCTCGCCTGCTGCGCCGCGCTGTTTGCCGGCTGCAAGGCGAACGGCCCGCAAAAAGACCCCACCGAGCCCTCGTCCGACGCCGCACCCGCCGAGACCCTCGACATGGAGGCCGTTTTGAAGGACCTTGCAAAGCAATACCCCGACGACACCGCCGAAGCCCTTGCCGCGCGCCTGCTCGAAAACCCCTATTTCAGGCTGTTTACTCTGGAAACCACCGAATCCTATTACCCGGCCCTCAACGAATCCTTCAACGCCGAGGGCGTGAAGGAGGCCGCCTGCATCTGGGACGCCTACGGCGATTCCCGCGCCATCGTTTACGTATTCACCCCCGAAACGGCGGCGGACGCCGACGCCATCGGAAAGGCTGCTATGGCAGCGGTGGACCCCTACTGGAGCGAAGAGCCCTTCGACCACCAGATCACGCTCGCGGGCGACGGCCGCGTATTTTTTGCCATGTATAACGACGGCATGGAGCCCGTAACCGGCCCCGTAGCCGAAAAGGCAAGAGATTTTGTGGATATGTTTCACGCGTATTTAAAAGACCACCCGGACGCGTCCACGCTCGACACGGCGCGGTATCTCGCCGCGCGCCAGAAGATCACCGCCATGAATACCAACGCCGTGGAGCCCGGCTTGCTGACCGGCTTCGGTGATTTCGAGCACGAAAACGAGATCACAGGCTTCGCCGAGGGCGCGGTGCTGGCCCCGCAGATGAGCCCCAGCAGCTTTATCGGCTACGTATTCCGCCTCGACGACGGCGCGGACGTGACCGCCTTCAAGCAGGAATTGGAGGAAAAGGCCAACCTCGGCTGGAACGTGTGCGTGGTGGTGAACACCAAGATCATTGAAGCGGACGGCAATACCGTGCTGTTTATGATGTGCGACGAGAAATAAATTAAGAATCCGGAATGATTAGATGCGGCGACAGCCGCCGCCGAAATTCCTCATTCCTCATTTCTCATTCCTCATTCACAATAAACCCATCAAAAAAAGATCCTTCCGTTTCGCGGAGGGATCTTTCGTTTTTGTTTTTTGTTACAGCTGTGTGAGCGCGATCATCACCGGCATAGTGAGCACCGAAACGAAGCTGATGAAGGCCACGGTTTTGCTTGCCACGCCCGTATCGCGGCCGTATTTGGCCGAGAACATCACGGTGTTGTTGGCGCTGGGGGCGCTGGCCTGGATGATGGCCGAGGTGAACAGGGCCCCCGTGACCAGCCCGGTGAGCCTGAGCACGCCGAACACCGCCAGCGGCACCGCCACGATCTTTACGGCGGCCACAAGATACTGCTCTTTGTTTTTGAAGATGGTCTTGAGGCCCGCGTTGCTCATATAGGTGCCCAGCATCAGCATGGCCAGCGGCGTATTCATGGAGCCGATAAACGACACGGGCTTTGAGAGCACCTCGGGCACCTTTACCTTGAGCAGAAACAGCGGCAGGCCGATGATGACGGCGATCACGCCGGGGTTCAGGATCAGATTGCGGGCGCGGAACTTTGTTTCGCCCTCGTTGCCCCGGTTCATGACCCATGCGCCGTGGGTGAAGCAGAACACCTGGAACATGATGATGCCCACCGAGCAGTAGAACACGCCCTCGTCGCCCAGCACCGCGTTTGCCAGCGGCAGCGCCATATAGCCCATGTTGCCGTAAACGCAGGCGAACTTGAAGATGGAATTGTTTCGCTTTGATACGTCGTTGAAAAAGGGAAGGCTGAGCAGGATGCCCGCGATATGGGTGAGCGCCCCGCACCCGGCGGCCAGCGCCAGCCCTTTGGCGGTTTCGGCGGTAAATTCGGTGGTGATGAAGGAATTGATGATCACGCACGGGGTGATCAGGCAGAAAAGCAGATTATTGGCCGCCCGGGCGGTTTTTTCGGTGAATACCCCGGTTTTATCGCACACGTAGCCCGCCGCCACGATCACGTACAAAATGAGCACCTGCTTTGCCGCAATCAGGCAGTTGGAAAGAAACAGCTCCATACAGTTCTCCCGATTTTGAAAAAGTACACAAATTATAGCATTAATTTTTGAAGAATGCAACAAAAAGCTGTTGGGGCGAAACTCTTTTCTTTTTTCGCCGGTTATGGTATAATGGTGAATAACGGTACACCGGCGGCTGTCGGGGCCGGGGAAGAAAGGAAGGTAAGGATTATGAGCAGATTCACGATCCCCCAGGAGGCCAAGGCCCAGGGGATCATCGACGGCCTTTACGGCGATCTTTCGCGGCGGCTGCAATCGAAGCCCATCGGTATATGCCCGGTGGACGTGGCGCGGTCCTTCGTTGAGGTGTGCCACAGCCAGAGCTGCGGAAAATGCACGCCCTGTCGTATCGGGCTGGGCAAGCTGAGCGATCTTCTGGAGCGCGTGCTGGACGGCGACGCGGATGAGACCACGCTGACCCTCATTGAGCAGACGGCGGACGTGATCTATCTTTCGGCGGACTGCGCCATTGGCTATGAAGCCGCCAACATCGTGCGGCGGGCGCTGGGGAGCTTCCGCGACGAATTTGAAGCCCACCTCAGGGGCGAATGCCTCGGGCGCTTCGGCCACCCGGTGCCCTGCGTATCGCTTTGCCCCGCGAACGTGGATATCCCGGGCTATATCGGCCTTGTGCGCGACCGCCGCTATGCGGACGCCATACGCCTCATCCGCAGGGATAACCCGTTCCCGGCGGTGTGCGCGCTGATCTGCGAGCACCCCTGTGAATCGCACTGCCGCAGAAGGCTCATCGACGACGCAGTGAACATCCGCGGGCTCAAGCGCATGGCCGTGGATAACGCCGGGCAAGTGCCCGTGCCCGCCCGCGCCGAAGCCACCGGCAAGAAGGTGGCTGTGGTGGGCGGCGGCCCCGCAGGCCTGACGGCTGCCTACTACCTTGCCCTGATGGGCCACGGCGTAACCGTATACGAAAAGCTGGATAAGCTGGGCGGCATGCTGCGCTACGGCATCCCCAGCTACCGCCTGCCCCGCGAAACGCTGGACGAAGAGATCAACACCATTCTTTCGGCAGGCGTAGAGGTAAAAACCGGCGTTGCCATCGGCAAGGACGTCACCCTGCAGGAACTCAGAGATACCCACGACGCCGTGTATATCGCCATCGGCGCGCATACCGATAATAAACTGGGCATCGAGGGCGAAAACGGCAAGGGCGTGATCAGCGCCGTGGAGCTGCTGCGCGGCATCGGCGACGGCGCAATGCCCGATTTCACCGGCAAGAACGTGATCATCATCGGCGGCGGCAACGTGGCCATGGACTGCACCCGCAGCTCGATGCGCCTCGGGGCCAAAACCGTAACATGCGTTTACCGCAGAAGAAAAGCGGATATGACCGCCCTGCCCGAGGAGGTGGAGGGCGCGATCGCCGAGGGCTGCGAGATCATGGAGCTGGCCGCGCCGCACAGCATAGAGCTGGATGCAAACGGAAACGTGACCGGGCTGATCGTAAAAGAGCAGATGATCAGCAATATCAGCCGGGGCCGCCCCGCCCCCGTGAACGCCGACGCGCCGCTTAAGCGCCTGAAGGCGGATATCATCATCGTAGCCATCGGGCAGGCCATTGAATCGACCCATTTCGCCGAATACGGCGTAGAGACCCGGCGCGACCGCATCGTGGCGGGCGCCGATACCGTAGTGAAAAATCAGGACGGCCTGTTTTCGGGCGGCGACTGCGTGACCGGCCCCGCCACCGCCATACGCGCCATTGCGGCGGGCAAGGCCGCGGCCGCCAGCATCGATACCTACCTCGGCTTCCACCATGAGATCGGCGTGGACGTGGAGATCCCGGCCCCGCCCGTGGACCCACAGCCGCCCTGCGGCCGCATCGACCTGAGCGAACGCCCCGCCGAGGAGCGCCGCGCCGACTTCAGGCTGATGGAGCTGCCCATGACCGAACAGCAGGCCGCGCAGGAATGCGCCCGCTGCCTGCGCTGTGACTTTGCGGGCTACGGCGCGCTGAAAGGAGGACGCACATGGAAATGGTAACGCTTACGATCGACGGCAGACGGGTGACCGCGCCTGCCGGCACTACCATAGTGGAGGCCGCGAGAGAGGCGGGCATCCCGATCCCCACCCTGTGCTATATGAAGGAGCTCAACGAGATCGGCGCCTGCCGCGTTTGCGTGGTGGAGATTGAGGGCGTGGACCGCCTTGCCGCCGCCTGCAACACCGTGGCCGAAGAGGGCATGGTGATCTATACCAACTCCCCCAAGGTGCGCAAGGCCCGCAAGATCAACGTGGAGCTGCTTTTGAGCGCCCACGACGCCCGCTGCCCCACCTGCGTGCGCAGCGGCAACTGCAGCCTGCAGACTTTGGCAAACGACCTGAATATCATCGGCGACACCTACGAGCCGACGCCCGAAAAAGCCGCCCCCTCCGGCGGCTTCCCGCTCATTCGGGACGCTTCAAAGTGCATCAAGTGCATGCGCTGCGTGCAGGTGTGCGATAAAGTGCAGAGCTTAAGCGTGTGGGAAGTGAAAAACACGGGCGGGCGCACCACCGTGGGCGTGAAGAACGGAAAAAAGCTGTGGGAGACCGACTGCTCCCTTTGCGGCCAGTGCATCACCCACTGCCCCGTGGGTGCGCTGCGCGTGCGGGACGATACCGATAAGATCTACGAAAAGCTGGCGGATCCGGACGTGATCACCGTGCTGCAGATCGCCCCCGCCGTGCGCGCCGCATGGGCGGAGAGCCTTGGGCTTACGAAAGAGGAGGCTACCGAAAAGCGCATGGTGGCGGCCGCGAAGGCGCTGGGCTTCAACTACGTGTTCGATACCGATTTCGCCGCCGACCTCACCATTATGGAGGAGGGCAGCGAATTCCTGCACCGGCTGCAAACCGGCGGCACGCTGCCGCTGATGACGAGCTGCTGCCCCGGCTGGGTACGGTTCCTGAAAAGCCAATACCCGGCGCTCACCCCCCACCTTTCTACCGCCAAATCGCCGCAGCAGATGTTCGGCGCGGTTACGAAGAGCTGGTTCGCCGAGAAGATCGGCGCGGATCCGCATAAAATCTTCTGCGTATCGGTAATGCCCTGCACGGCGAAAAAGCACGAGGTGGCCATCCCTGTGATGAACGACGCCTGCGGCGACCCGGACGTGGATCTTTCGATCACCACCCGCGAATTCGCCCGTATGCTGCGCGCGGACCACGTGGACGTGAAGGGCCTGCCCGAGGCGGAATTTGACCGCCCGCTGGGCGAAGCCACCGGCGCGGGCGTGATCTTCGGCGCCACCGGCGGCGTGATGGAGGCGGCGCTGCGCAGCGCCTACTACCTTGTAACCGGCAAAAACCCCGACGCCGACGCCTTCAAAGACGTGCGGGGCCTCGACGGCTGGAAGGAAATGACCTACGACGTGGCCGGCACCCCGGTGCGCGTGGCGGTGGCCAGCGGCCTTGGCAACGCCCGGAAGCTGATCGAAGCCGTGCTTTCAGGGGAAGCCCATTACGACTTTATTGAAGTGATGGCCTGCCCGGGCGGCTGCGCGGGCGGCGGCGGACAGCCGATCCACGACGGCGCGGAATGCGCGGGCGAGCGCGGGCAGACGCTGTATGAATTGGATAAAAATATGCCGCTGCGCTTCTCGCACGAAAACCCCGAGGTGCTAAAGCTCTACGAGGAATATCTGGAAAAGCCCCTCTCGCACAGGGCGCACGAACTGCTCCATACCGACCACGACGCGTGGAAAATGCCGTAACGTCGCGCTGAAAGCGCGACAGCGATATGCATTCCTGACGGAATGCGCGATATATCCCTGCGGGATGCGATATACTTTTTTGCATCCTCGCCAAAGGCGAGATATGCAAAAAGCGCGATATGTGCCTGCGGCACGTGAAAAGGAATGCATATCATATCGCACGCGAACAAAGGGAAGCGTATATCGCATTTGCGCAGCAAATATATCGCATCGCCGCAAGGCGATATATCGCAAAGAGAAAAAACGAGAACATTCCGATAAACTGAACTCTGATACCATAGCGAACAAAAGCATCACGCCGGAGCAGCCCCGCTCCGGCGTGTTTTTTTGATTTGCGCTGTTTCCGGCAATTTACAATTGCGAACAGTTGAATAAAGTCAGAATGGTTATGAATTACACATTAATCCTCATATTCCACGTGGATGGCGTCGTGCTTGCATCTGACGGCGCACATGCCGCAGGCGGTGCACTTCGTTTGGTCGATCTCAAAGGGCTTGCCGCGCTCGCCCACGGGGGCCTTATCGGGGCACACGTGGTAACACACGGTGCAGCCGACGCAGTTTTCGGGGTTGATCGTCACCTTTTTGATGCGCTTATGGCCCGGCGCGGGCTCGATGGCGTTATTGGGGCAGACGTGCTCGCAGTGGCCGCAGCCGATGCATTTATCCTGTGGGATCTCGTATTTCGACCCATCCGGGGTGAGGGCGACGGGCACGCCGAACAGGCACACCCAACGGCAGGCGCCGCAGCCCACGCATTTTTCTTCTATGATCCTGAATGCCATGGCGTTAACCTCCCGATGCGGGCGACAGCAGCCAAAGCTCGTCGCCGTCGCTCAGTTTTTTGGATCTTCTGGCGCAGGGCTCGCCGTTCACGTAGACCACCGCGTCCTTGAATTCCAGCCCGGAATCCATTTTCGCGCCGCCCGTTTGAACGTTGAGGGCGGTGAACACGTCCTTGAGCTTTTCGGCCTCCACCTGCGTTTCGGCGATTTTGGAATCGATGCGGAACACGCCGAACAGCTTTACCTTGACCTTTGCCATTACCGATACGCCTCCTTTACCGCAGCGTCGTAAATATCCTTGCCGATTTGAATGCCCAGCGTCTTCAGCCGGTGCCAGGTGGGAATGCCGTCCTTCCACCCGCGCGCGCGGTTGTAGACCTTTTTCATTTTATCCAGCGGCACCTTGGTGCGCGGGTCGTTGGGGTCCTGCGGCTCGTCGGTGAGGCGGGCGGGAAGCTGATCGGCGTCCGCCTTCTGGCCGAGGATCACGTTGGCGATGCGCTCGGCGTTGTAGCCGTAGGCGCCCCACGTGAGCATGCTCGCCATGGTGGAATTGATGCCCGTGGCGTATTTGATGGCGTAGGATTCGGGCAGCAGGGGGATATTGATCTTCGGGGCCTTGGTGAAGTGGCTCAAAAGATTGATCACCGGGCCCACGTAGGGGAAGGCCGCCAGAATGATCTTGGTGAGGGGCCAGTTGGGCTTATCGATCAAAAAGCCGGGCAGCACCGCGTAGCTGGTGAACAGGCACTCGCCGCCGGCGGAGACCGCCTCCATCAGGTTCTGGAACATGATGGCCAGCGCCGCCTTGCCGTGGTGCGTAAGGGAATCCACGTCCAGCCCGAGGCCTTCCACTACCACGAGGTAGCCAGCGTTCAGGTGGCAGCCGCCGCGGTTGGCGGTGGCGTAGCCGAGGCCGTGGCCCACGGCGTGGCGGGGCGTGTAGGCCGCCAGCTCCATGCCCTTGGCGTTGATGGCGTATTCCTTTCCGCCGAATTGCTCGCTCATTTTGCGGGAGCCGTTGGCAAGGATATCGCCGTCTCCCTCGCGGCGGGCGATCTTATAAAACATTTCTTCTATGTTGTCGGTTTTGCCGAATTCCAGCCCGAAATCGCGCACGCCCTTTTCTTTGAGCTCCATGGCGAAGGCCACGGTGCCTGCGGCGGAGATGGAATCCATGCCCAGTTCATCCAGCACGTAGTTCCAGCGGATGATCTTTTCGATATCGTCGTTGAGGATATTGGCGCCGAGCAGGCCCAATATTTCGAGCTCGGGGCCCTTTACCACCTTATCGTCCACCTTTACCATGCGCGCGCAGCGGATGGCGCAGGTGGTGCAGGCGGCGTTGGAAACCAGATGCTTTTCGGCCAGCTCCTCGCCCGAGATCTTCTCAAACCCGTCGAAGCGCCCGGCGCTGAAGTTTTTGGTGGCCAGAATCTTATGCGCCTGCATGGGGGCGATGAGACCCGCCGTGCCCAGCTTCGGGAGCTGACGGCCGGTGAGCGGGTGGGTCTTTAAGATATGCACCCATTTTTCGTTGGTCTTTTTCAGCTTTTCGCGGTTTCTTACCGTGGGCAGCGCCGTGCCGAAGGCGGTGACCGCCTTCAGGTTCTTATCGCCGAATACCGCGCCCACGCCGCCGCGGCCCGCCGTGCGCTCGCCCGAGAACACGCAGGCGTAAAGCACCTTGTTTTCGCCCGCGGGGCCGATCACCAGCTTGCCGGTGCGCTTGGGCAGCCGTTCCTGCGTTTCGCTCGTGGTAAGGCCCCAAAGGCCAGAGGCGTCCGTGAACACCACGTCGTCGCGCTGGATGTTCACGGTGACCGGCGTTTCGCTTTTGCCGGTGAAGATCACCGCGTCGTACCCGGCGCGCTTCAGCCACAGGCCGAAATCGCCGCCGCAGTTGGAGGAGGTGAGGATGCCCGTGAGGGGAGAAACCGTGGAAATATTGAACCGGGAGGAATTGGGGCAGCCGCAGCCGGTGAGCGGGCCGGTGGTGACCACCAGCCAGTTATCGGCGTCGAAGGCCTTCATGCCCGGGCGGATGTGGTGCAGAAGGATATCCGCCGCCATGATCTTGCCCCCCAGCGTGCGCTTGCGGTCTTCGTCCGTCCACGGAAAAAGGGAATGCGTACGGGTGGTGAGATCCACGAACAGCACCTTTCCCATGTAGCCGTCGTAATTACGCATGTTGCA
>CAMVBR010000072.1 GCA_947165755.1 uncultured Clostridia bacterium | reverse complement strand
GCGTCCTTATATTTACGCAGCGTTTCCTTGAAATAGGCGGGGGTGAGCGCCCCCGCGCCGTCCGAGAGCATGAGCACCGTATCCCCTGCGGCCAGCGTGAGCGCGGTGCGACCGAACTTTGTATCGCGCATGATGCCGAGCGGGAGGGACGCCTGCTCCACGATGGCGGTGCGGCCGCCCTTTTGCACCGCCGAGACCGCGCCGCCCGCCTTGCACAGCGCCGCCTGCCCGGTATAGAGGTCCACCGTGAGCAGGTCCAGCGTGGCCAGCGATTCCTCGCCCTGCTTCACCATCATGGCGCAGTTCACCGCCTCAAGCGCCGCCTCGGGCTGAAAGCCGGTGCGCAGCAGCCGCGAAAACAGGGAGCAGGTCATCACGGAATTGATCGCGGCGGCCTTGCCCGTGCCCATGCCATCCGAAAGCACGCAGAAAAACGAGCCCTTGCCGTCGTAAAAGCCCTCGACCGTATCGCCGCACAGGTTCTCCCCCGCCGCCGGGGCGCTGCGCTTGCAGAAATCGACCCGCAGCGCGGTTTTTTCGCAGAAGGACAGCACCGCCCCCTCTTTTTTGTACTCGTCCTGCACCGGGGGCATGAATTCTATGTTCGTTTTTTCCCGCAGCTTTCGCAGCAGAAGGGCGTAGTCGGGCTGCCGGGGGATCACGGCGCAAAGCGCCTCCATCACGCACCGCCCGGCTTCGTTTGCGGTAATACATAAAGACGACACCCGGAAGCCCGCCTCGGTAAGCACGTCCTTTGCCAGCGCCGCCGGGTAGGGGTCCGCATCCCCGATGGCGGCAATGCCGTTTGCGGCGTCCTCCAAAACCGAGGCCATGCTGCCGAACTGGGCGGCGGCCATGCGCTTGAGCTCCTCCACCTCGCCGTCGGCGGCGGCGCGGGCGTTTCGGGTATAAAAGGCCTGCTGAAAGCCCGCCGTGAGCCCGGCGGGGTCGCGGCACAGGGAGACGAGCGAGGCGGGCAGATCCTGCGGCGAAAGCGCGCCGGTATCCCGCAGCAGGCCCTCGGCGGCGTCGAAGGCGCGGGCCATCACAGGCGCCCCGCCGCCCCAGCAGAACGACTGCTTGGGGCACTTGCCGCACACGCCTGCCCTCACGGCGCAGGCAAGGGAATCTTCTTTTTCGGGAGCCGCCGAGAGCATGCTGCACACCGCCCGCACCGAATCGGAGATATCGCGCACCGCCTTGGCTTTGCCCCGCAGCCGCAAAGAAAGCACCGTGCGCAGCTCGGCGGCGTAGCGCGCCCCGGTAAAGGGCCGCAGGGCGGCGGTGAGCCTCCGCAGCCATTTCTTCGGCAGCAGCGCAAAGCAGAGGGCCGCCGCGATCACCGTGAGAATGCTCGTCATAAACGTATCGGGATCTCCGCGCAGCACGACGCACACGGCGCCCAGCACGCTGAAGGCCCCGGCGCTGAGCAGCTTGCCGTAGCCCGCAACGATACCGCACACGAGCCCCGCCGCCGGAAGGAAATACGCGAGAAAGGCGTTTTCGGACGCAAAGCCCAGCAGCAGCCCGGCGGCGATGCCCGCCGCAGCCCCCACGGACTGCCCCGCCGTGAACGAGAGCAGCAGCACGAAGAAGCAGGCGGCAAAATGGGCGGGAGAGAAATCGGCGATGCGGAAGGTATCCAAACTCAGCAGCAGTATGCTGCCCGAAAGCAGTACGGCGGCGGTATCGCCCGCGCTCACCCCCAGCATACGCACCCCGGCGGGCAAAAGCGCGAACACGCGGTAAAAGAACACGGTACAGGCCCCGGCCACCAGCGCCTCGCAGAGCATCATCACCACACCCGAAACCCCGCCCGTGCCGGCGAAGCCCACCACCGCGGCGCAGGAGAACACCGAAGCGAAGGCGATGAGCGGAAACAGCAGCGCCTCGCGCCCCGCGCGCAGGAGACGGTCGTGGGCGAACCGGAACAGAAAAATGAGCGCCGCGGCCCCAACGTATTCGAGGGCGTCGAAGGATTCGTGAAACGTGAGCGCGCCCAACGCGCTGCCCAGCGCCGCCGGCAGCAATACCGATTCGGGCGCGCCCGCCGTAAAGGCCGCCGCAAAGGGCGATACGCCGCCCTCGAACCGGATGCCGGACAGGCAAAAGCCCACCAGCGCGCTTCCCGCCGCCGCGGCGATCTTCTTCGGCAGCGCCGACGGTATTCTTTTTGTTTTTACTTCCTCCACAATAAGGACCCTCCATTGATTGGAATTTGTCGCGCTGAAAGCGCGACATCGATATGAATCCTGCCGGATTCTCGATATACCTTCGGTTCGATATACCTTCGGTTCGATATGTGCCTGCGGCACGTGATAAATGCAGGATTCATATCATATCGAATTACGCGAAGCGGAATATATCGAAATTTGCGCAGCAAATTATATCGAGTTGCGCAGCAACATATCGACAAGCAATAGATCTCGCTAAACTGAAATTTGCTTACTTCCTACCCGCAATTCTACCATTCCCGCGGCGCGAAACGCGTCGGGTCCGGTGTGTCGCCGCCGGGCGGCTGCGCCCGAAAGAAAGAAAAGAAAAAATTTTTTTCAACTTTTTTGTCGGTTTGGTTTTTCCCTCTTGCAAATGGAAATAAGATATTTTATAATAAATTAAATAAGTGCGCGCGGACGCGCGTTTATTTTCAATCATTACATGAAAAGAGTATAGTATGGATCCGAAAACCCATGAACGGGCAAACAAAGCGCAGCCCCAGGCGGATGAATCGCTGATCATCGGCAGAAACGCCGTAAGGGAGGCGCTGAAATCGGGCCGGCCGGTAAATACGCTGCTGGTAAAAAAAGGCGAACGCACCGGCGCGCTGCTGCCCATTATTGCCGAATGCAAAGAGCGGAATATCCCCGTAAAGGAAGTGGACGCGAAAAAGCTGGACTTTATGTGCGGCCACCAGAACCACCAGGGCGTGCTGCTGCTGGCTGCCGCCGCCGATTACAGCACGGTGGAGGATATTTTCGCCGTTGCCGAGGAGCGCGGGGAGCCGCCCTTCATTATTCTGTGCGACGGCATAGAGGATCCGCATAACCTCGGCGCCATCATCCGCTCGGCCGAAGCCGGCGGCGCCCACGGCATGATCATACCGGAACGGCGCAACGCCTCCCTCACCGGCATCGTTGGCAAAACCAGCGCCGGCGCGCTGGAATACCTGAAGGTGGCCCGGGTAAAGAACCTGAACAACACCGTAAAAGAGCTGAAGGAGCGGGGCGTTTGGGTCTACGCCGCCGATATGGAGGGCGAAAGCTACCTCACGGCGGACCTCAGAGGCCCCGTGGCGCTGGTGATCGGCAGCGAGGGCAAGGGCGTTTCGCGCTTAACAAGGGAGCTATGCGACGGCTGCGTTTCCATTCCGATGCACGGCAGCATCAATTCGCTGAACGCGTCGGTGGCGGCCGCGATCCTGATATTCAAAACCGCGGAGCAGCGGGAAGCAAACGAGAGAGGAAATTAAGATGAGCGACGAAAAGAAAAATCCCATTCCCGCGGGCGCGGACGACGCAACGGAGGATATCCTCCCCGAAAGAAAAATCAAATCGGCGGATACGGTGCACACCGCCCCCAATAAAGGAGACGCGCTCTTTATTCCCGAGGCGGCTGCGGAAGAGCCCCCGAAGACCGAACGCCGTTTCATTAAAACCGGCGACGCGGAATACGTAAGCGTACACGGCGGAAAGAGCGAGGAGGCCACCGACGTGGAAAAATATACCGACCGGCTGGACGCCGCGCCCGCGCCCGCCGCGCTCCCCCCGGAGAATACGGACAAAGCCGACACCTACGATACGGTGCACGCGCCCGCCGCCGGCGGACGCATGATCGTTTCCGACGCAAAGAACGAGCCCGCGCCCGCGAGGAAAGAGCAAACGGATCAAAATAAGGAGGAAGCCCCCGAGCAGCTTACGATGCAGGGGATGCACCCCGACGAGCGGACCAAGCGCGTGGATTTACGGCCGCAGGACGAGGACGGCAAGGAGCCCACGAAGCACTTCGATCTCCAGGGCGCCCGCCTCAGGGAGATCGCGGATACCGCCGGCGACGACGTGCGGCGAAACCCCGATCAGATGATGATGGAGGGCTTTGACGAGATCGGCAAAAAAACCGACGCCGAGCGCAGGGAGGACGCCGAGCTGCAGGAGCAGCTGCAGCAGGCCCGCGCGGATCGGGTAAAACGCTTCCGCTTCTGGAACAGCGCGCCCGGCGAAGCCGAGGGCGACGGCGAATCGGCCGACGCGAAATTCTCTCACACCAAAAAAACCCACGATCTGCCCGCCTTCGCACAGCGCTTTTCGGCCCGGTTC
This sequence comes from uncultured Clostridia bacterium, assembly GCA_947165755.1. Lineage (GTDB taxonomy): Bacteria > Bacillota > Clostridia > Oscillospirales > Acutalibacteraceae > RUG806. The sequence goes on along the minus strand of CAMVBR010000072.1, from coordinate 4,413 downwards.
CAGCACCTTGCCACCCCCTTTATCCCGGTGAAGTGCGAGGAATACAGCGACGCCGGCAACCGCAAGACCGTGTTTGACGCCATCAAGAACGCGCGCACAAGGGCGTTTGTTTCCGCCGTCGTTCTGGCGGCGTTCGCTGTGATACTGCTCATCACAGACCTGGCCGCAAAGATCACGGCCGGCAACAACGGCGGCTTTTTCACCGTTATGGGCGGCAGCGTGAACGCCCTGACTGTATTCAACCTTGTATTTTTGCTGCTCTCCTGCGCGGTGATGCTGCCCGACCTGAAAAACGGCGTGGTAAGCATACTGAAGCTGCGGCCCAAAACCGAGGCGCTGATACTGCTCATGATGATTTCCGCGCTGGCGCAGACGGTTTCGTGCTTCTTTACCCAGCTGAAGATCGCAAGCGATTTCCAGCTGATGGCCCCCGCCGCCGTGATCGTGTGCATTCCGGTGCTGCTCTCAAAGGTATTTTATTATGATAACGCCCGGCAGATCTTCAAAACCGTTTCGGGCAAGAGCGAAAAGAGCTATCTGCGCAAGGTGACCGACCCGGAGCTGAAGGCCCGCCTCGGCTGCAGCGACGATAAAAACACCGTTTACGCGGGCAGGACCCGCGCCGTGAGCGGCTTTCCGGCCTCTGCCGAGAGCGCCCCGCGCGATGAAATGCCCCCCACGCGCGTTTCCGCCGTGATCGGCGGCGTGGCCCTCATCGCCGCGCTGATCACGCTGATCATCAAAAAGAGCTTTATATGCTCCGTGACCACCCTCACCCTTTGCCTCGCGCTTTCGCTGCCCGTTTGCTGCCTGCTGGCCGGCAGCTACTTCCTTTCCCGCGCGAATACGAAGCTCTCGGTAAAATCCTCGTTCATTCAGAGCTTTGCCGACGCCAAGGCCTTTACCGTGATCGACACCGTGACCTGCGACGCGGCCGAGATCTTCGACGCGGAGATCAAAAACTGCCTCACCGCCAAGGGCGTGAGCGAGAAGCAGGTGCGCTTTGCCGCGGCCGCCGTGGCCGCGGGCACCGATTCCATGCTGCGAAAGGTATTCCGCGAGGAGATCGAGCGGTATGAGGATAAGCTGCCTCCCGCGCAGAGCACCGTATATGAAGATAAGCTGGGCGTATCCTCTTACGTAGGCGGCTGCACCGTGCTGCTGGGCAACCACGACCTGCTGGAGAACCACAACGTGCCGCTGCCCGACGAAGCGCTGGTGCTGCGCTTTATCGGTGAGGATGAAAAGCCCCTGTATCTGGCCATGGAGGGCCGCTTTACCGCCCTGTTCGCCGTGAAATACACGGTGCCGCAGGAGGTGAGCCGCGGCATTGCCGACCTTGTGAACGGCGGCGCCTCGCTTCAGATGAGCACCACCGACCCGAACGTGAGCGAAGCCTACGCCGAAACGCTGCTGGGGATCGGCGAAAACAGCATCCGCATGATGGGCAGCGCCGCCGCGAAGAAGCTGAACGCGGCCCGCGCCGCCGTGACCGACGCCGAGGAGATCGGCGTGGCCTTTACCGATTCCTTTGTGAGCCTTTCGCGCGTGGCGGCGCAGGGCGTAAAGCTGGATTCCGTGAACACCGTTTCCACGGCCATCTGCCTTGCGGGCGCCTTCGTATCGCTGCTGATCGGGCTGATTCTTTCCGTGACCGGCGCGTTCGCCTCCGTTACGGCCTTCCCCGTGCTGGTGATCCAGGGGCTGTGGCTTGCCGCCTGCATGCTCTCGCCGCTGTTCACCGCCAGCGTGATCAAGCTGACGCGCAAGGCGCTCTCACTGTTTAACGGCAAGAAAAAGAAAGAAGAGAAAACGCCCGAAGCCGCCGCCGAAGAAGAAGCCGAAAGCGAAACCCCGGACGGCATCTTTGAAGATGAAATCGACGCGGCAGACGACGATACCGCCGTATACGCGGCAAACGACGCCGAAGAAGAAACCGACGCCGCCGACACGCAGGAGGACCCCGCCGCGCCCCTGATCCCGCCCACGCTGGACCCCGACGCCATTGAGGCCGCCGAGCCCCGCCCCGTGAACCCCGAGGTATCGGACGACGTGCTGGAATCCCTGCGGACCTTCGCCCCAAAGGACGCCCCCGCGAAAAAAGAGGAAGCGGAAGAACCGAGATCCCGGTTCATCGCCTCGGAAGAGATGCGCTCCTCCTTCTCCTCCGTAGACGGCTACGTGGAGCATCTGGCGGCGGAAAACACGCCCGAAGCCCCCGAAGCGGCACAGGATTTCTCCCTTTACGGCAGCGAAGGCGCCGGGAAGGGACCGAGCGCCGCCGAGATCGAGAACGCCTACGAGCAAAGCAAAAAAGAAGAAAGCGCCGTGCGCAGCGCCTTCACGCCGCCCCCCGCACCGGCGGCTCCCGTATTTGATTATCACACCCCGGCGCAGGAAAAGCCCGCGGATGAGGAACCGCTGGATACCTCGGACGTGAACGTTTACAACGACGACCTTTTCCGCCGCTTTGAGACCGACGACGACGTTTTTGCCGGTTTGCACGACAACGAGAACGAGAACCACTACGATTTTTAAGAGGATCCTTTGCAGAGTATGAGAGATAAAAACACCGCCGCCCTCACCCCGCCCATGGGCTTCAACACATGGGACTGCTACGGCGCGGGCGTAAACGAAGCGCAGCTTTTGGCGAACGCCGCCTATATGCGCGACCGCCTGAAGGATTACGGCTGGCAGTATGTGGTATGCGATATCCAATGGTACGAGCCCACCGCGGTCAATACGGCCTACCACTATTTCGCCGACCTGTGCATGGACGAATTTTCCCGGCTGGTGCCGGCGCCGAACCGTTTTCCCTCGGCGGCGGGCGGCAGGGGCTTTGGCCCCATCGCGGAGCAGATCCACGCCATGGGGCTGAAATTCGGCATCCACATCCTGCGCGGCATCCCGCGGCAGGCGGTGCACCGCAATACCCCCACCGTGACGCCGGGCGTGACCGCGCGCATGATCGCGCAGGGCTATTCCGTATGCCCCTGGAACCCCGATATGTACGGCGTGAACCCCGACGCCCCCGGCGCGCAGGCATACTACGACTCGCTGTTTCGGCTGTACGCCGACTGGGGCGTGGACTTCGTGAAGGTGGACGACATCGCCAACACCGAGTTTTTGCCCCACAACCCCTACTCCGCCAAGCGGGAGATCGAGATGATCCATACCGCCATCGACCGCTGCGGCCGCAATATGGTGCTCTCCCTCTCCCCCGGCCCGGCGCCGCTGGAGCAGGCCTTCCACCTGAAGACCCACGCCAATATGTGGCGCATGAGCGGCGATTTCTGGGACCGGAGCGAGGCGCTGGATAAGATGTTCGCCCTGTGCGAAAAGTGGTATACCCACGTTTCCCCCGGCTGCTGGCCCGACTGCGATATGCTGCCGCTGGGCGTGCTGCAGCTCACCGAAACCGACCCCCGCTGGCGCGCCCGCAAAACCCGGTTTACCGAAAACGAGCAGAAGACCGTGATGAACCTGTGGTGCATGTTCCGCTCGCCGCTGATGTTCGGCGGGGAGCTGACCATGAACGACGATTTCACGCTTTCGCTGATCACCAACCGGGCGCTGTTGGAGATCGATCAGCATTCCTCCGATAACCGGCCGGTGGTTTCGGCCCCGGAAAAGGCCGTGTGGACCTGCCGCGACAAGGACGGCAACGACGTTTATGCCTTTTTCAACCTGAAGCACGAAGCGCAAACGCTTTCCTTTTGTTTCAGCGATGGCGACGCGCTTTACGATTTGTGGAGCAAGGAAACAACCGCCCTGCCGGACGGCGCGCTCACGCTGGAGCTCGGCCCCAGAGAGAGCCGTGTATTCAGAATTCTGCACAAAGAGAACAAGGCGTAACTGTTTAAAACAGCGAATTGACAAACCGTACTTTTTCATTATATAATAGGAAAGAAGAATCTTTTTTGAAAGGAGCGTCTTTATGCCGTTTTTGGAATTTGTTCCCGTGGCCGTGCAGGTCCTCATCGATTGGATCATTATGATGGTCGGCACCATCGGTACCTTCTTCAAAAAGAAAGAACAGGACGACTGAAACACCAAAAATTACAAAAACGGAGACAAAAGTTACGATTGCGGTAACGATTGTCTCCGTTGTGCTATACTCAAAGCACAATGACTTTGTAATTTTTCATTTGTTTCCTTCTGAAAAGCCGCGGACGGATCCCGTCCGCGGCTTTTTATGCAATAAAAGATGAAATATAAAAGATAAAAGATGAAAAGAGGAAGGACTTCGTCCTTACCTAATTATATAATGCGGCTTTGCCGCCACCGACTTTTATCTTTTATCTTTATTCTTTTTTCTTTTTTCAGCTTGTCGGGCATCCGCCTGACAAGCTGAAACCCCAACCTTATTCCGCCTGCATGGCGCTGATGATCGCGTGGATGCGCTCGGCGCAG
>CAMVBR010000071.1 GCA_947165755.1 uncultured Clostridia bacterium | reverse complement strand
TGACCCGCGCCGTCTTTCTCCCGCAGCCCTTTTCCGCGGCCCGCGCGTGCGTGCGCTTCGGCGTGCCCGATCTCTATATCCTCAACCCCATAGAGGACTGCGCGCTGACGGCGGCGGATTGGGAAGAGCTCCGCGCCGTATGGGACGCCTACCGCCGCGCACAGGAAGGCTGAAAAAAGAAATCTCCATACGGAGACAAAGAGACAGGCGCGGCGGCGTTTGTTTTGAATACTGCCTGCGGCGGATCTGCGGCGTTGAGATCTACGCGCCGGAGGTCAGCAGCGTTCGGCCGATGCGGCAAATCGAGATCCCGGCTTCATACCGCTGTGAATAGGTTACAGGAGAAATGAACGACTGAATTTGAAGATTGACTTTTATCATTTTTATAGGTATAATTTACGCAATGTTTTTTTAGAAACGTGAGGATCCCAAATGGCAAAAACAACGAAAAAAGTGATTTCCGTGCTTCTTGCGATCGTGCTTGTAACAGGCGCCTTTGCAGGCTGCGGAAAATCGAACAAGGAAGAAACGGCTGCAATTACCGCTGCCGCAGTCAAATACGCCAAGAGCGGTCAGTATACCACGACGGTAAGCTCCAAAAAAGTTGACCTTTCAGGCATTACTGCGGATAATGTTGAGGTCAGGTATCTCGACCTGACTGCCGATCCGGAAGCAGTCGAAGCAGAAAGCACGGAGGCCGCAGCCGAAGCTGCGGAAGAAATAAAGCTTGAAGACGCTTATCCCATGTCCGCCAGGGTAGAGAGCGTGAAAGCGGCGGATGAGAAAAGCTATGAGATCACCTTTACGGACGATAAAGCCGCCGAACGCATAACCGGCAGCTATATCATTCTGTTCAAGGGTGTTGAAGGCGACGACAACACCGCGTTTGTAGAGGTGGAATTTCCTGAAATCACCTTGACGCCCGACGTCGAAGCCGTTGTATCCGACGCAACACAGGCTAAAATCACGCTTGTCATTGACGGCAGCACCTTTGAGGACGGGATCAGCGAAAAGGATATCGTTCTGGATAACGCCTTTTCGGATATGACGGTCGAAAGCGTTTCCGCCTCCGAGAAGAACCTGACCGTTCAGCTGAAAGGCTCTCCTGTCAGGAACGAAGCGGGCGCCTATCAATGGGGCGCGATCAAAGTAAAGCCGAGCGGCATTAAGGACGGTTATGCCGACGTCGCTTCAAAAATTGATATCCGGCTTGCCTCCGTCAATATGGATACAGCAACGCTGACGTTTGAAAACGGCAAGATCAGTGCCGACCTTAAGGTTTACGGTATCGTTGATATCAATACTTTAACAAAGGACAATATTCAAATTGACGGCGCTGCGGTGGAGGCTGCCGAAAAAACGGACGACAACACCGTTAAGCTCACGATCGCGGCGGACGGTGTCCGGAGCGTGAACGATTTTGCCGACCGCATCGGCGGAAAAGCCATGACGCTCGGCGATTATGAAACCGCCGTACCCGTTGCGCAGGCAAGTTTCTGGCCCGTCTTTGACTACGTAGAAGAGGACGGCGACGATCTTAAGATCACGCTGAAGCTCTATGCCGATAACGGTACGTTCGATAAGGATCTCAAGGCCGATGCCGTCGGCTTTGCCGATGATTTCAAAGACGCAAGGGTTGAGTCCGTAACGGTCGACAGCGATACGCTTGCGACTCTGATTCTTTCCGTTCCCGCAAACGGGCAGACGACGGAAACCTTCAAAATGAGCGGGACCGTTACGCTTGCCGCGGGCTCGCTCACAAACGCATGGGGCGATAAGACCTCAAAGGAGGCTTCCTGTACCCGGGACTATTCCGGCGAAACGCTCGGAAGAGCGGTCAGCCTGAATGTGGACACCCTGCTTGAGATAAAGAAATACACGAGGGGCAAGAATACCACGTTCGGATGCATTTTATACTGGGGCGGCGTTGCCGGGAAGGTTTACTCCATCGGCAAATCCATCCTGGAAGCCGCAGGCGTTCTCGAAAGCGATCAGGCGCGGCTGCTGAGAGAGTTCGCAGGGATCAACGCGAAGCTCGACCAGATCTCCGGTCAGATCGACACCTTAAGACAAGAGATCAAGGGGCTGGTCGAAAGAGATATCCAGAATAAGCTCAGCGATTATAACAGCGACATGGAGCTGTTGAATAAAAAAATCAGAGACGTCAGTTTTGTCTATGATCGTGCGAGAAAGGATTTGGCGACGCAGGACGAAGCATACGCAAATATTGACTGGGAAAAAATGACGGACGAGGAAGCAAGTGAATATAATCATGTCCTTATCGAATATATTCTCAGCAATGCAAAACCCGAAAACTTAGTTTATTCCAGCTTTCTTGATGATTGCAACATCTTAAAGACCAAATACGAATCCGTTACCGCAATGCTTGAAAGAATGAATGACAGCAACCCGATCTGCCTTTATGATGAAGCATGCAGTTATAAATATAATTTCGATTCTCAGGCCTTTACTTTCCGGCTTGCGCAGAGAGTATATGCTGAAACAACGCTTATCAAAGCGTACGCCGCGCTTGCCATTCGTTACGATGCAGGCGTAGATCCTGAAAATCCGAACGCCAAAACGATCATACAGGACTATAGCAACGCGATGGAGACGCTGCAGTCTCTCGGGGATATCGGACATCAGGCAAGCGAGGTCAAGGTCGTTCCGGGCGAAGAATTTGTGAAGGCCGAGGGAACTTTTATCAGCGACGTGATGCTGATCGGCTCGAACAACAACACCTCCAAAATTCAGAGAGAGATCTCCGGCAAGGGTTACACGATGGTAAACCAGAATCTGAATGAAGGAAACGGCGGCATGAAGATCTTCCTCGGGTATAAAACGACCACGGACGCCGACGACGCCATCACCGGCTTCCTTCTGACGGATGCATACAAAGGCGACAGCTACAACGGGGCGACGATCGTTCCCTGCATGGGCTACAGCGACTTTACGGGAAAACACGGTGATCTGAATACGAACGGGACGAACAAAACCAAATCGCTTTACCTGTATTATTATAAGGATAAAAACGCCCAGAAAGGGATTACCGGTTTCTATTTCGACTCGAAAGGTGAAAACACGATCTCCCTTGACGGCGGCGCGAACGGCGATCTGAACCAGGGCACGTATGTGTATGATTCCCGAAAGCTCTTTATGCATTGCAACGAGGCGGACAAAGGCGTCTATGTGCGTGTGGGTGAAGATCCGTCGTATTATCCCTTCTGCTATGTGCTTGGCAAGAGAGTCCGCGTCTGGAACAGTAAGGAGCACAGCTTTATGGAGAAGGTTGGATGGCCCTGCGCATTGTGCGACCGGAGCGCCGATCCCGGATATTACAGAAACTGGACGAATGAAGAAGTAAACGCTTTCCTCTCCAGGATGAACGGCCGGTCGCTGCAGGACGAACTCAGGAGCGCCGGCATCCCGAGCGTAGACAGCCTTGTTACGGGCATGGAGAGATCTGCCAATTTCGGGATCGTCCTTCTGTGGGGCAACTATATCCGCCCCCGGGACTCCTCTGTCAGCACAGATCAAAAAATATATATGGTGGGGATCAACAACGGCAGAATGATCAATAACAGCGAACAACAATATGTTGATTACAGCTTTTTTGAGCTTTACTGATTTCTCTCGTTGTATGAAATGCCGACGCGGTTCCGATTCGTACCGCAGACCGGGAAATCCGATTTAAAAACAGCGTCCGCCGTTGGAATGCTTCCTTCGGCGGGCGCGTTTTTCTGTTCCGGCGTCAAAAAGATCAGTCGTCGATATACGGCTCGATGTTCGTGATCTCCGCCGCAGGCGTTCTGTCCGGCAGGGGATTTTCAAGAAGCTCGTCATAAGTATACTTCATCTTCATCGTCGCCATATCCGAATAATAAACGTTGCCGAAGATATCCGTTGCTCGGAATACATATTGATATTCCGTCCCGTCAAGCGGCATTTCGGTAATATCTTTATCAAAAGAGATCTCTCCGCATGCAAACGCGTCGCCAAAAACGTCCAATTCTTTGCCGTCTTTAACGATTTTTTCCTCGAGCAGTCTTATTTTTACGTCAGGATAAAGCTCATAGATCGTATTATCGGGTATACCGTTTTCGTCAAGCCCTTTTCGGATGCCGGACATCACGTAATAGCCGTTGTTGAACATGCTTTCATCCCACACAAAGCCGTATTGAAGCGTAGCCCGGTCAACACCGTCAAACGGCGCCTTGCCGTAATCGATTTCGACAGGCGTTTCAAAGGTTAAAAAATCATTTGTATTGCTCAGCGCGGAGCAATACATCCTTCTGCCCTTAAAGGCAAGGGTCACGCCTCTGAAATTGCTTTTGAAAACCATATTGTCGTAATCCTTGTCAATATCGTTGTTTGTGCAAAGGATATGACGGATCCCGTCGTCATCGGTTCTCATCAGCACAAAATCCATGGTCGAGAGATAGGCATAGCTCTCTTTGGCAAGCGATACGGAAAAAGCGCCGCTCTCGCTTATGCTGCCCCTGTCGATAAATCTGATCGGGGTATCCGGAACATTACAAAAATGCTTTTTCAGGAATCCGGTGTATTCTTCGCTGACGCTGAGCGATACGTAATCCTCAACCTCCGCCGCAGCATAGGTTATCGGATAGTAGAAAGAAACGCCCGCATTACTGCGGCTGCCGCTGTTTACGATATAAGGGACCGCCTTGTCAACGGCGCTCACCAGATCTACCATAGACAGGCCTTCATCCCACGCCAAATCGAAGAAATTCACCATATCCACCATGTTTGAACTGTCGTCAAACGGATTATCCATGCCGAATTTTTCACATCTTTTTGCGGCGGCGGTCAGGTGAGAGAAAAAGTTTTCGGTATCCGCCATTTTATTCAGAAACGAGCAGCAGTCGTCAAACTGTTTCAAAAGCGCATCCGCATTTGACAGGTCGACCAGCGACAGGGTGGAATAAATATCCTTACCTGTTTTTTTGCATTTTTCCATAAATGCGTCGCAGATCTTTTTTCCGATCTCTTCACGCTCGCCGTCTGAAGCAAAGGCTTCACTGATCGCCTTGTAGTCCATCCCGCCGCCGGGGATGATCTCTTCGGAGGCGATCATATAATCCGCATAATCCTTCATGACCGAAACGACTTCTATCGTTGCCATCAGGCAGGCGTCAAAGGTGATGAAGTCAAACTTCTTGCCCAGCTTGGCAGCATCAAGCGCCTCTCTCAATTCCGACAGCGATAAAGAATCAAAGGAATAGTTTTCATCAAAGCAAACACCCTTGGCGGAGCCGCCGCCGTGGTCCCACAGGACCAACATCGTCTTCCCGCTTTTATATGCCTTCTGTCCCCACGTAAGGAAATCGGTCAGCGTTTCCGCCTTGCCCATATCCGCCTGCGGAAGGGTGTCAATGAGTATCAGTTTGCCGTCCTTCACCGCATAGCGCTGAATAGCGCTGTTATCGATATCGTGAGAGCGCCAGGTCTGCGCGCCGCCCGTTTCAATAACAACGTTTATATCGCTTCCGATATTCGCCTTCAGCATCTCATCTATATTCTTTCCCGCAAGCCCCTGCTTCGTTTCCAGATCTGAGCCGCACATATAGATCAGTATCGTTTTTTCAGCCCCTCCGGTTTTGCCGCATCCGCCGAATACGGTAACAAGCAAAACGCAGGTAAGTATAAGTGAAATCAACCTTTTCATAACGCATCTCCAAAAAAAAGATCTATGCTATTATAGCACATCTTCAAAGCAATGTCATTTGCTTTTTATCGATTACGATACGTTTGGCTTTACATTTCCGGCGCCGTTTCGGCAAGATCGATCAGAATCAATGCCGATTCGGCAAGAATTCCTCTGTTTTTTCTCGCCGGTTTTACATCGATTTTGGGAATCGCCAACCTGCTCATTCCGGCAACACGACAATTGGGGTGGCAACAAGTGGCAACAACGTGGCAACAAACGCAAAAATCGGCCGTTCTCGGGCCGATTTTTTTGAGGCATAAAAAAGCCGCAACCCCTTGAGTTGCAGCACATCAACCGCAAAAAGTTGATAGCGACAAAGCGCCGTTGAGAGCGCGTTTACAAGCGAACAGGCGCGCCGAGCGGGACTTTTTGCGGAGAGGAGGAGCAGCGGAATGAGCGCTCCGGCGATGAAAAAATCGCCGCAAGCGATATGAAGCTTGCGACGACGATGGAGCTGGTGGTCAGAATCGAGCCGGTCGCTTCGCTCCCGGCGCGCCTGCGGCACGAATAGATTATACAGCGCCCCGGTTTGCCGCCTGCGCGGACAAACCGGGATGCGCAGTTGTCAGTTCGATTCCGCAAGGTCAGATAAAACAAAACGACCGCCGAAAGGCGATCGTTTTGTTTGTGGAGCTGGTGGTCAGAATCGAACTGACAACCTGCTCATTACGAAACGACCCTGGGGGGTAAAAAACACGCGTTTTCACAGGTCTTTTCAAGTGTCAAAATCCCTTATATTTCAAGGGATTTCGGCACTTTGTTTTTCTTCTGCAAAAACGTGCGTTTACATGCGAAAATACTAAAAAAGGGGATCAAAAACCAACTTGAGTATCGGTTTTTTTTGGCCCAAAAATCGGGGTGTTGCTAATCAGAACGGGATGCACACAGATGCACACACGTGCACGCACGTGATGGCATTTTGTGGAAACAAAAAGTGCCTTCCAAAAAGAGTTTTTAAGACGATTTGCTCCAATATTTGTGGACTCCTTGTGGACTTTTTGCGGACAATCGGGCGGAAAAAAAAGCCCCTGTTCTTTGGACATCCACCGTGATAGAATAATACCATCGAGTATTATGTGATTATTCACCAAATGAATAATTATTCAACCATCTGTTATTAATTCTTGGTAATCATTATATTGTCGCAAACGCCATATTCAAACCCTTCTTTCCAATAAAGCGCAGTTTGAATTATCCCATTGACTTCAGATGGATGATATGATAAATATTATTATGTGTAACGCATATCAGGATGGTTTTGAAATGAAACAATATCGTTTTTACGGCTGGGAAACAGCTGATATCAAAGAAAAGCACGGTCTGACGCCGCGCGACTGTTACGATCTGCTTTCCGGGATCTGGTGTGCCGATACCTGTGCGCCGCGGATGCGTGAAAACTGGACGCCGGAGAACAAAACCCTGGGTCAGTGCTCCATCACCGCGTTTTTGCTGCAGGACATTTACGGCGGCAGGGTGTACGGCGTGCCGCTCTCCGACGGCAACTTCCACTGCTTCAACGTGGTCGACGGTTGCACCTTCGATCTCACCAGCGAACAGTTCGGCGATACTGCGCTCGATTACGCCGACTGCCCGGAGCAATTCCGCGAAACGCATTTCGCAAAAGAGGAAAAGCGCCTGCGGTATGAGGACCTGAAGGCCCGGTTTTTTGCGTGTCTGCCGAAAATCATCGAAACGGACCGGCTGATCCTGCGCCCGTTCACGGAAGGCGACGCCGCCGATCTGCTGGAATATCTGAAAACTCCCGCTGTAAACTGTTTTATGGATATGCGGCTGTCGACGCTTGCGGCGGCAAAACGCGCCGTAAAAAAACGCATGCGGGAGAAGGCGTATTATTTCGCCGTCGCGCTGAAGGGATCCGGCAAGGTCATCGGTGAATTCTTCGGTGAACCGGAGGGCACGGCTCCCGGCATGGAGCCCGCGGATACGTTCAGCCCATGCTGGATGCTGAACGCCGCCTATCAGGGCAAGGGTTACGCGTATGAGGCGGCGAAGGCGTATTTCGACTATCTGTTCAACGAAAAAGGAATCCGCCGCATTTACGCTTATACGGAGGATACGAACGTGTCGAGCCAGCGCCTCTGTGAAAAGCTCGGCATGCGCCGGGAGGGACTGTTTCTGGAGTTCGTTTCGTTCGTCAACAACCCGGACGGGACGCCGCGCTACGAGAACACGTACCAGTACGCGATATTGAAAAAAGAGTGGCGCTGAAGCGTATTCGGTCTCTTTACGGGCAAATGCTCCGGACGGCGCGCCGCGCTGTGAAAACACTTACGAATATGCCGTTTTGAAAAAAGGAGAATGAGTGAAAATGAAAGCTTTTGAGAACTACAGCACGCATATCCGCAGCACGCGGAGGGAGCTTCTTTTTGAGTATTTTCTGCCTCTGCTCGCGGAGTTTTTGATACTGGTCCTGTGCATCGTGCCTTTCAGATTGCTGAAAGCGCTTGGCCCTTTGATCGAAGAGCCTGCTCTGGTCGGAGAAGAACAGACCAAACCCACGGTCGGCAGACTGGCGTTCGGCGTCGCCGCGCTGGCGCTGTGGCTCGTTTTTACGTTTATCGCGTCGCGGGCGGCGAAAAAAGACAAGCACTACGCGTCATCGTTTCTCGGCTTTGCGGCGGGGATCCTGCTGTGGCAGTTCATCGGTGAGATCTCATGGCACTATTCGGTGGGCGGGGTCCATTTCGTCCCGTTTGAAAGCGTAACAACCTTCCCGATCGCATGCTTGTTCATCCTGTTGATGATCTACGGCAAAAAGCACCACAGCTTTGACTGGGGCGTGTGGTGTATGCTTCTCTCGTTTGCGTTCAACTGGATGGGACATTACGTGATGGAGGGCACCTATCCGTTTGTCGCGTCCATGGTGGATCAACACGCCTGGTACGTCGGCGCTTCGCTTACGGCAGGCGGCTGCGGTCTGATCTACAGCATCGTTTTTCTGCTGTTCCGCGTCAAAACCAGACGGGGCAGGCTCCTTGCCTCAATGCT
>CAMVBR010000070.1 GCA_947165755.1 uncultured Clostridia bacterium | reverse complement strand
AACACGGGCAGGCTGCGCTTGAGCCCGCTTGCCAGCAGAATGGAAAGGTTGCGGTTGATGATGGCGTGCTCGAATTCATCGTACATCACCGCCAGCAAGCCGCCGTGGGTATTGAACGCCTCTATGATCTCTTTGGGGATCTCGAGCCGGTGGGTGCCGTCGGGGTGGTTGGCCCAATCGTACCCGTCGGCGGTGGTCACGTTCTCAACGAAATTCTGTGTTTCAAAATTGGCGATAAAGGGCATATCGAGGCGGTGCATCTCGTCCGCCAGCGCCTTGGCCCGCTCGATCTGCGCAGCCAGCGGCTCGTGATCGATATCGAAATGGACCAGCAGGTAATCGAGCCCGCCGCACTGCTGAATGATGCCGAGATCCGCTTCGTTCTGCCCGCGCACGCGCCCGTCGAAGGTATTGAAGCCGAGTTTCATTTCATTTCCCATAAGCATACTCTCCTGAATTTTTTACATAAACGCCGTTTTTTGTTTAACAAAATTCATTATACAGGAATAAAAGCAAAATAGCAACTCCCCTTTTCGCATTCCCCCCTGCCCCGGGCCGATTTTTTTTGCGAACCCCTTGCAAAAGACTTAAATTTTTGTATAATATATATAAATAACGACGGTTAAATTTGTAACAGACGGAGAATGAACATGCAGATCAGATTTACCGAAACGGTACTGCGGGACGCGAACCAATCGCTGATCGCCACCCGCATGCCCTTTGAAAAAATGGAAAAGATATTGCCCGCGCTGGACAAAGCGGGCTACGGCTCGCTGGAATGCTGGGGCGGGGCCACCTTCGATTCGTGCCTGCGGTACCTCGGCGAGGACCCGTGGGAGCGGCTGCGCAAGATCCGCGCCGCCTGCCCCAATACCAAGCTGCAGATGCTGCTGCGCGGGCAGAACCTTTTGGGCTATAAGCACTACCCCGACGACGCGGTGGAGCTCTTCGTGAAAAAGAGCGTAGAAAACGGCGTCGACGTGCTGCGCATCTTCGACGCGCTCAACGACCTGAGAAACGTGGAAACGGCCACCCGGGCCGCGCTGGCGGCGGGGGCCGAGGTGCAGGGCACCATCTGCTACACCATGAGCCCCATCCATAACCTCGCCTCCTTCGTGGAAACGGCCAAAGGCTGGAAGGCGCTGGGCGCGCAGACGATATGCATCAAGGATATGGCCGGCATCATGAGCCCGAAGCAGGCCTACGAGATCGTGAAGGCCGTGAAGGAAGCCGTAAAGCTGCCCGTGAGCGTGCACACCCACGCCACCACCGGCCTCGCCTTTATGACCTACCTGAAGGCGGCGGAGGCCGGCGCGGACGTGATCGACACCGCCATTTCGTGCTTTTCGGGCGGCACGGCGCAGCCCGCCACCGAAACGCTGAACTACGTGCTGCGAGAATACGGCTTCGATACGGGGCTGGATGCGGCGGTCCTCAAGGAGATCAACGACTTTTTCAAGGTCTACCGCGCCGAATGCCTGGCGGACGGCCTTCTGAACCCCATCGTGATGGCCACCGATACGGACGCCCTCACCTATCAGATCCCGGGCGGCATGCTCTCGAATCTGGTGGCGCAGCTCACCGCGCAGGGCAAGCTCGATCGGCTGGACGACGTTCTGCGGGAGGTGCCCAACGTGCGCAAGGACCTCGGCTACCCGCCGCTGGTCACGCCCATGAGCCAGATGGTGGGCGTGCAGGCCACCGCCAACGTGCTCTTCGGCAGGTATAAGAATATTTCCAAAGAGATCAAGGCCTACGTAAAGGGCGAATATGGCCGCGCCCCCGGCGAAATCAGCGAAGAACTCAAAAAGATGATCCTCGGCGACGGGCAGCCCCTCACGGGCCGCTTTGCCGATACCCTTGCGCCCATTGTGGAAACCGCCCGCAAGGAGCTGGGCGACCTTGCGAAAAGCGACGAGGACGTGCTCTCGTATATCGCCTTCCCCACCCTCGCGCAGGCGTTTTTCGAGGCGCGTGAGGAAAAGCGGAAGAAGACCGTAAAATACACCATCGTGGCCACGGAGGAATAAGATGCAGCTTCTTGGGATCTATCAGCATTTATACGGCGACGCGCCCATGACCGTGGGCCGCGGGCTGCTGATCGCCGCCGCCGGATTTCTGATCGTGTTTGTGGTGCTGGGCGCCATCGCCCTGTTCATAAAGGGCATGGGGGCGATCTTCGACGCCGCCGCGAAAAAGAAAAAGGCGGCCCCGGCAGCCGCAGCGCAGGCAACAGAGGGGCCTGTTACGGCGTCGCCCGCCGCGCCCACGGGCCCCGCCCTGCCCGCAAACGAATCCGCCGGCACGCTTACGCTCACCGACGTCACCGAGGAAGAGGCGGCGCTGATCATGGCAATCGTGAGCGACCGCAGCGGAATCCCGCTGAACCGCCTGCAGTTCAATTCGATCCGGCTATTGGAGGATGAAGCATGAAATATATTGTAACACTGAACGATAAAAGATACGAGGTGGACGTGACCGAGACCGACGCCGTGATCACCGGCGTGAGCGCCGTTACCGCGCCCGCCGCCCCCGCGCCGGCAGCGCCCGCGCATGAACCCGCCGCGCCTGCCCCCGCCCCCACCGCAAACGCGCCCGTAGCGGGCACGCAGGTAAAGGCCCCCATGCCCGGCACCATCATCGACGTGAAGGCCGCCGTGGGTCAGCCCGTAAAGGCCGGGGACGTGCTGTTCATTTTAGAGGCAATGAAGATGGAAAACGAGGTGGCCGCGCCCGAAAACGGCACGGTAAAGCAGATCCTTACCCCCAAGGGCAGCGCCGTGGAAACCGATACGGTGCTCGCCGTGATCTGAGCGGGGGCATACAATGGAACTGATTCTTGAAGTGATCAAGGGCCTGTGGGAAAACTCCGGCCTTGCCGCGCTCACGTGGCAGAATATTGTGATGCTGTGCGTGGCCTTCACCTTTTTATATCTCGGCATCCGCAGAAAATTCGAGCCGCTGGTGCTGGTGCCCATCGCCTTCGGCATGCTGCTGGCGAACCTGCCCGGCGCGGACGTGATGAGGGACGTGACCGGGGGCTTTCTGGGCTCCATGGGGCAGGAGGCCGTAGAGGGCGCCATGTGGTACGAATCGGGCATATTGCGCATATTGTACGTGGGCGTGAAATCCAGCATTTTCCCGTGCCTGATCTTTTTGGGCGTGGGGGCGATGACCGATTTCGGCCCGCTGCTCTCGAACCCCGTTTCGCTGATCCTCGGCGCGGCGGCGCAGCTCGGCATTTACGTAGCTTTTCTCATCGCCGTGCTGCTGGGCTTTGACCCGGCCGAAGCCGCCAGCATCGCCATCATCGGCGGCGCGGACGGCCCAACCTCCATTTTTACGGCCATGAAGCTGGCCCCGCACCTTGTGGCCCCTATCGCGCTGGCGGCCTACTCCTATATGGCGCTCATACCGATCATTCAGCCGCCCATTATGAAGGCGCTCACCACCGAGAAGGAGCGCAAGGTAAAAATGGAGCAGCTCAGAAAGGTATCGAAAACCGAAAAGATCCTCTTCCCCATCGTGGTGCTGGTGCTGGTGGCGTTCATTCTGCCCTCGGCGGTGCCGCTGCTGGGCATGCTGATGCTGGGCAATCTCCTGCGCGAATGCGGCGTGACCGACCGCCTTTCCGATACCGCGCAGAACGCGCTGATGAACACGGTCACCATTCTTCTGGGCGTGTGCGTGGGCGCCACCGCCAACGGCGAGGATTTCATTCAGCTCCGCACGCTGGGCATCGTGGCCCTGGGCCTTGTGGCCTTCATCTGCTCCACGGCGGGCGGCGTGCTGATCGGAAAGCTGCTGTATCTGATCACGGGCGGCAAAATCAACCCCCTGATCGGCGCGGCGGGCGTTTCGGCGGTGCCCATGGCCGCCAGAGTGGCGCAGAACGAGGGCAAAAAGTATAACCCAACCAATTTCCTGTTGATGCACGCCATGGGCCCGAACGTGGCCGGCGTGATCGGCAGCGCCGTGGCCGCGGGCTTTTTGCTGATCATGTTCAGCTAAAAATAACAAAAAAAGAGGGCTCAGGATTTTTTCCTGAGTCCTTTAAAAAATGCCGAAAGAATGGCGGCGCATTCCGCTTCCATGCAGCCGGGCGTAATCTGCGGCTTCCAGTTATAGGGGAAGGCGAACAGATCCGTAATACTGCCTGCGGAACCGGCCTTCGGGTCCCTTGCGCCGAACACCACCCGGTCGATGCGGGCGTTGATGATGGCCCCGGCGCACATGGGGCAGGGCTCCAGCGTTACGTAGAGCGTGCAGCCCGGCAGCCGCCAGCCCCCGAGGGCTTTGCAGGCGTGATCGATGGCCTCGATCTCGGCGTGGTACAGGGCGTTTTTCCCCAGCTCCCGCCGGTTGCGCCCCTCGGCGATCACCTCGCCGCCCCGCGCAATCACGGCACCCACGGGCACCTCGCCCTCGGCTGCGGCCTCTGCCGCAAGCGCCAGCGCCCGGGCCATAAAATCCGCATCCGTCATAGGCGTTTTTCAATGGCCTTCAGCGTGTTCAGGCCGCAGGCGACGCCGGTAACGGGGTCTTCCATCCCCTCGAATTCCACGGTGTAATAGCCGTCGTAGCCCGCGTTTTTCAGAATGCGCAGGCACTGCTCCACGGGCACCGCGCCGTGGCCGATGATGGCCCCGCGCAGCCGGTTGCCGCCCCGGGTGCCGAAGAAGCCGTCCGGCGGGCAAAACTCGGTGCCCTTTTTGAAATGGAAATCCTTGCAGTGCACGTGGAAGGCGTAGGGCGCGAGGTTGCCCACCGCCACGGCGGGGTCCTCGTCCGCGCACATAAAGTTGCCGATATCCACCAGCGCGCCGAAGTTTTCGTCCGCCACGCCGTTGATGATGGCCTCCACCCGGGCCGAATCCTGGCAGAAAAAGCCGTGGTTCTCGATGCAGGTGCGCACGCCCAGCGTTTTCGCGTAGGCCGTCACCTCTTGATAGCCCCGCACCAGCGTGGGCAGGGCGTTATAAAAGCCCCGCTGGCCGCGGTCCTCTTTACGGTAGCCGCCCGAGGCGTCGTGCCGCATCACGGGCGCGCCGAGCAGCGCGGCGATCTCCGCTTCCTTTTTCAGGCGGGCGATCTCGGCGTCCGTATCATGCAGCAGGTCCGCGCCGATGCAGTAGGCGGCGATGCCGATGCCGGCCTTTTTCGCCTCCGCGTTCAGGAAAGCGGCGTATTCGGCCTTCTCCATGCCCTCGGCGGGGTGGATCTCGGCAAACTCGATGGCGTCAAAGCCCATTTCCGCGGCAAGGGGGATCAGCTCCGGCTCGGTTTTCGCGCCGGAACCGGTAAGCCCCGCGTAGCTGTAGGAGCTGACGGAAAATTTCATAGATATGACCTCATTTCTCAATGGAATATTGCAGATAATACCGCACGCTGCTGCTGAATTTTCCTGCCGTTACCTTCACGTAGTATACGCCGGGGGCCAGCCGGTAGCTGCCCGAGGCGGTCTCGCTGCTCTCGTAGCTGATAAAGGCCTCGCCCACGGGCTTCAGGGCGGAATCCAGCACCGAAACGCTGAAGATATCGTTGCCGCCGCCGAGGATATCGTGCCTGAGCTGCAGCAGCGCGGCGCAGTTTTCGCTTACGGTAAAGGTATAGTAATCCGTATCGAACTCGCCGTCGGCGTCCGTGAGGGTACCGCTCACCGGCACGTTTGCCGAAATGGGCGTTGCCGCTTCCGGCGCGCCGTTATATTCCCGCTCCCAGCCGCCGGAGGGCGTGAAGGCGTAGCCCACAAGGTAGGTATCGCTGCTCAGATGCAGATTATCGTTGTTCACGCAGATATAATAGGTGCCCGCGGCCAGGCCCACGCCCGGGGAACGCAGCTCTTTGCCGCCCTCCGCCTGCATATCGCCGTAAAGCGCGCGGCCGTCGCCGTCCAGCAGCATGAGCCGCCGCACGTAAGAAGCATCGTCGGATTCGCTTTCGTCGTTTTGCAGCCATACGTTCACGTAGCCGGGGGAATCCAGCGTAAAGGCATAATAATCGCGGTCCGCGTTGCCGGAGCGGGCGCTGAGCGCGCCGCGCAGGGGCGTTTCTGCGGTAATGGGCGTGGCGGCGGCGGGGGTATCGTTGGGCTCGCGTTCGGAAGCCGCGCTGCCCGACTGCACCGTGAGGGTGTAGTCCCCTGCGGTATACACGCGGCTCTGCACGCTGATAAAATATGCGCCCGCGGGCAGGCCGATGCGGCCGCTGACCAGCTCCGGCTCGTTCTGCACCGCGCTGCCGCCGAAGAGCTCAACGCCGTCCATGGTATAAAGGCACACCTTGAAGGCGGTGGTGAGCTGCTCCGCCGTGGCGTGGGTAAAGCGCAGGTTCACGGGGCCGGGGGCGTAGGTGCGCAAAAGGAACCAGTCGATATCGCGGCCGGTATCGTAAACCGAAGCGCTCCCCTTCACCGGCACGCCCGCGTAGATCTCGGTATAGCGGGTGCGGGCGTCGTTATATTCTATTTCATAGTCCGTGCCCGGCGTGAAATCGGGGCGCAGCCGGAACACCGTGTTGGTGAATTTTTTGCCGCTCTCCACCCGCAGCACGTATTTGCCGGGCAAAACGCCGATATTGGGGGCGCTGCCTGCGCCGTCCTCGGCGTATACGCTGAGCACGTTCAGCAGCCGGAGCGCCGTTTCGCCGCCGCTGCCGTTTACGTAATATTGCTGCAAAAGGCTTACCTTCCAGTCCGCGCCCGCGCCCGCCTCGGTGGAAACGGCGTAGTGCAGCATGCCGCGCTCGCTTACGGTCATTTCATAATCGATGCTGTCGGCAGCGGAGGAGAGGGAGTTCAGGTAATCCCGCCCGGGCTTGATCACAAGGGTCTGCGAGGCCGCCGCGTTGGGCGCGCTGCGCGTGGGGACGTAGAAAAACAGGGCTTCGCCCTCGGGCTCGTGAGCCGGGAGCGAGGCGGGTTCCGCTGCCGGTTCCGTGGGCTGCATCTCGCCGTCCGCCGGTTCTGTGACCTGGGCCTGCGGCTGCGGTTCCGTATTCTGCGGCTGCGTTTCCGGGGCAAAAGCCGAAGGTTCGGGGGCGACATCGGTCAGGCCGGGCGCCGCCGGGAGCGTTTCTTCCGTATGCTCCGCCTCCGGGGAGAAAACGGGAAAAGCCGCCGTCGTTTCCTCGGGCGTCGAAAGGGCGGGAACGGCAGCTTCAGAGGTCGGCGCTTGCGCGGTAGGCGCCGTCGCCGGGAATTTCGGCATGCCGAACAGCGCCGCCACGATCAAGCCGCAGCACAGCGCCGTGCGCAGCGTTTTTCGCCCTTCGCCCCTTCGCCGGGCGCGATCTTTTTGCTTTTTCATCCTGCGGCGTCCCCTTTCTCGGATCGTTTCGGTTTCATTCTACCATACCGCCGCGCTTCTTGCAAGCGGGAAGAAGCATTTTTCGTGAATAAAAGATTGACAACGCTTACAGGATTTGATAAAATAGGGGCGTTCTGAAAAGAAATATTTGCCTCCTTAGTTAAATGGACATAATATGCCCCTCCTAAGAATATGTTATAACGACCGCCTTTCGGGCAAAGGCGATTGACATTGAGTAAGTTTAAGACTAAAATTGAATAGATTTTAAAGATGTTTCCGTAGCTCAGCTGGATAGAGCGACCGCCTCCTAAGCGGTAGGTCGGGTGTTCGAATCACCTCGGGAACGCCAAAAACTCCGCCGGAAAACCCAGTAAAATCAAGGGTTTCCGGCGTTTTTTCATTTTTACGGAAAAAGTGAAAAATCGTAAAATTCACAGATTTTCATTAGCAAAATCTCCGTCATCTAATGGAAATTAGGACGAATGTCGTCCGCCTTTCAGGTGAACGACTTGCTAATAAAAATTAGCAGGATTTTCGCTATTTTGCTAATGAAAATGCCCTCTCTGCTAATGGCAGAAAAATTCGAGCAAAATTCCTGCTAATGGGCTACAGATTAACTCAATGATGTTTCCCATATTTCTTTGCATTTGCTAATACCCTGCTAAAAGGAAGGCAAAAAACCACGAAAAATTAGCAGGTTTTGGACGAGAATTTACTAACAGTGAAATCCCAGAAAAGCCAGTAAAATCAAGGATTTTCGGGGATTTGTAGGGAGTCAAAAATGCCCCTCGGGGGCTTCTCCTAAGGGCAAGTTGTGGGTTCGATTCCCGCAGGGGGTGCCAGAAAAAGCAGCCGCAAGGCTGCTTTTTCACTTTTTCACTTCTTCACTCTTCACTTTCTTTGTCTTTCGTTAAGTGGATATATCAAAAGCTGCTTTTTTTGATATCACGCATTTTAATGTTGTGTTTTCTGAATTATTCGTGTATTATAGTGTGTTTTTTCGGCATATTTCAGTTGACTTTTACATGAACATGTGTTAGCATGGTATCAGACCTTAAAAAAGAGGAACTCCGTATGTACCGAAAAATAAGCGAATACCTGAACGAATGGAAAGCGAGCGAGCACCGTAAGCCGCTGATCCTGCAGGGCGCAAGACAGGTTGGAAAAACGTATACTGTTCTGGAATTCGGCAGGACGGCATACGACAACGTCGCCTACTTCAATTTTGAAACGACGCCCGCGCTGAGCGAAACCTTTGCGGGCGATATCAGCCCGAAAACGCTGATCCCGATTCTTTCGCACATCTGCGGCGTCACCATCGTCCGGCAGCGCACGCTGATCGTTTTCGACGAGGTGCAGCTCTGCGAGCGCGCTTTGACGTCGCTCAAATATTTCTGCGAGGAAGCGCCCGAATACCATATCATAGCGCTCGGCAGCCTGCTCGGCGTTGCCGTCAACCGCGCAAGAT
>CAMVBR010000069.1 GCA_947165755.1 uncultured Clostridia bacterium | reverse complement strand
GGTTCCATTTTTAACGAAAAGTGGCTTCTCGCCCTTGTGATCTGCCTGATTTCCACTACGATTATTTCCTTCGTATCCGGAATCGGCAGCGTATTTTCCGGCGGTATGAGTATGAGTCGTTTGGTACAGATGGCGATGGACGGCGGCATGTATGACGTTGAGGATGTTATCTCCGTATTCCCGCCCCTGTTTGCGGGGACCGGCATTTCATCCGTGCTCGTTCTTGTCATTTCCGGCCCGCTTGCTTACGGCCTCGCCAAAGCATTCCTGCATATCGTATACGGCGAGGAACGCCCGAACGTGGCAACCCTGTTCGACGGCTTCAAGGATGATTTCGGCGGCACGCTGCTGCTGGGGCTTATGATCGGGATCTTTACGTTCCTCTGGTCGCTGCTCTTCATCATTCCCGGCATCGTGAAGGGAATTGCGTATTCCATGTCCTACTATATCAAAGCGGAGCATCCGGATTACGACTGGCGGAAATGTATGGATGAGAGCCAAACGCTTATGCGTGGGCACAAGGGCGCGTATTTCGTGCTGCAGCTCAGCTTTATCGGTTGGTATATCGTGAGCTGCTTCACCTTCGGGCTCGGTTTTCTGTGGGTCGCGCCGTATCAGGAGTGCACAAATGCGAACTTCTACGCGTGGCTTACGGCGCAAAGCGCCCAAAGCGGCCCCGCCGTGGAGCCTGCTCAAGGCAGCTTTTGATCCGATCTCCTACAGCGCAGTATTCTTTTTTCGGAGGGTAACGCAATGAACAGAGCTTTATTGAAGGCAAACGCCCGGCGGCAGCTCGGCGGCGATATATTCAAGGCAAACTGGCTTTCCGGGCTTGTGGCCGTGCTGATCGTTCTGGTGATCACCAGAACGGCCGCGTCCATTCTCAGCGGCATTGTCGCCGTCGGCTTCGGAACCGGCTCGATGTTCCGTATGTTTTCGGATACGGCAAACTGGGGTAATATTGCCATGAACGATCAGAACATGCCCCTGGAAGCGATCGTCACCATGGTAGTCAAAACGTTTCTGCCCTTGTACGCCGGTATCCTCGGTTCCGCTTTTCTTGTGGATATCCTGATCAGCGGCCCTTTCACCTACGGCCTCGGCAAAACCTTTCTGGATCTGGTGATGGGCGGCGAAACGGTGAAGATCGAAAGTGTGTTTTCCGGTTTCCGCAAATACGGCGAAAACGTGCTGCTCTGGTTCATGCGCAGCCTGTTCGTGTTTTTGTGGAGCCTGCTGTTCATCATTCCCGGAATCGTGAAATCGCTTGCCTACGCCATGTCGTATTATGTGAAGGTCGAGCATCCCGATTATAGCTGGCGGCAGTGCATGAAAGAGAGCGAACGGCTCATGAAGGGCTATAAGTTCGCGTATTTCGTGCTGAACCTCAGCTTTATCGGCTGGTATATCGTAGGCATGCTTACCTTCGGTATCGGCATGCTGTGGGTGCTGCCGTATCAGGAGTGTACAGACGCGAATTTCTACGCCTGGCTTACCGCGCAGAAGAGCGCGACGGAAGCGGTTTAGCGCGCAAAACAAAATCGGAGGCTTGCCTTGGGACAAGCCTCTTTGACGTTTTCGGGGTTATTTCAGCAGCATGGGCTGCAGCTGCTTGCCTTCCAGCGCCGATAGGATCGCATCCTCGGTGCGCTCAAAATCAGCCACGATGGAATTGGGCTTTTGCGCGGGATCGTCCTGCGTATAGGGCACGAAAAACACGTTTTTGTAGTTTTGCAGCATGGCTATGTTTTTTGCCGCGCCTGCGAGCGCGTCGTTGGAGGAAATGGCGATCAGCACCGGCCGCAGATTGCGTAGATGCGATTTGGCCGCCATGGTCACGGGGGTATCGGCAATGCCGAGGGCCAGCTTTGCCAGCGTGTTGCCGGTGCAGGGCTCGATCACAAGAATATCGAGCAGCTTTTTCGGGCCGATGGGCTCAGCCTCGGGCAGGGTGGCGATCACCTTGTTGCCCGTGATCTCTTCGATCTCGCCGATGAAATCCGCCGCTTTGCCGAAGCGGGTATCCAGCGTGGCCGCGTGAAAGCTCATGATGGGGATCACGTTATAGCCTTTCTCTTTGAGACCGCGCATAACGGAAAGCGCGCGCCGGAAGGTGCAGAAAGAGCCCGTCAGCGCAAAACCGACGTTCAGGGGTTCCATTTGTTTTCACCTCCCGCAAGCAGACGTACTGCGGCGTCGGCGATGGCCGCGCCCGCGCTTTCGGGGGCGTATCTGCCGGGCAGCCCGGGGGCGGGGATATAAGTGAAACCGAGCGCTTTGGCCGCAGCTTCATCGATGCCGTAGGGCGCCCCGGCGGCTTCGACCAATATGCAACTGCGGGGAATGTTTTTCAGCGTTTCATTCCCCAAAATGGGGGCGGGCACGGTGTTCACCACCGCCCGGAACAGGCCGCAGCGGTCGTTGAGATTTTCAAAGGGCAGCGCGGTTAATCCCCGTTTTTCGGCCTGCAGGCGCGTTTCGGGCCTTCGGGCGAATACTGTGACCTTTGCGCCGAGCGCGCGAAGATCCCGGGCCAGAATGCTGCCGATCCTGCCGTAGCCGGTCACGCCGATCTGCGCATCGCGCAGCGCGCAGGGCAGGATTTGGATCAATAAGCCCGTGAGCGCCTCCGCCGTGAGCATGGCGTTATAAAGCGTAAACGCTTCGTCTTTATAGTAGTCGATCACCCTTGCGCCCACGCCTTGCAGCCGCCGCGCCGTTTCCGGCGGTATCATGCCTGCAAGCACAACGTGCCGTTCATTGAGCAGATCGCATAAATCGTCGATCGGGATCGGTTCCGGTGAATCGGGCGCGAAAACGCTGCGGCCGTCTTTGGAAAAGGGGAGCCCGAACAGCAGGGTTTCGTTTTGCACGGCTCCGGCGAGATCGGTATATCCCACTGTTTGCGCAGCCGTGGCTTCGGCTGTTCCCGTTCGTAATACCGTATATCCCAACGCTGCAAGCCGTTTTGCCGCGTAAAAAAGACGCTTGTCTCCGCCGATCACGGAGACGTTTTTTCTTTGTTCCATTGTTTCAAACCTCCTCGGTCCATTATACGCCGGCATTCGGAAACCGTGCCGCCGCTTTTTGCCAAAAAGCCCCGTTTTCACTTGACAAAAAGGGCGCTTTTTATTATCATATAATAGTTAAATTATGAGATAGAGAGGCGCATTATGTACGATAAGGTTCCTACGAGTCTGAACTTCGTCGACCGTGAAAAAAAGATCGAGCAGTTCTGGAAAGACGAACATATATTTGAAAAGAGCGTGGACGCCCGCAAAAAAGGGGAGTCCTACGTGTTTTACGACGGCCCGCCCACCGCGAACGGCAAGCCCCACATCGGCCACGTGCTCACCCGCTGCATCAAAGACCTGATCCCGCGCTACCGCACCATGAAGGGCTATATGGTGCCCCGCAAGGCCGGCTGGGATACCCACGGCCTGCCCGTGGAGATCGAAGTGGAAAAGATGCTGGGCCTCGACGGCAAGGAGCAGATCGAGGAATACGGCCTCGCGCCCTTCATCAGCAAGTGCAAGGAGAGCGTGTGGAAGTATAAGGGCATGTGGGAGGATTTCTCCTCTACCGTCGGCTTTTGGGCGGATATGGAGAACCCCTACGTCACTTACCACAACAGCTACATCGAATCCGAATGGTGGGCGCTGAAGCAGATCTGGGATAAGGGCTTGCTCTATAAGGGCTTTAAGATCGTGCCCTACTGCCCCCGCTGCGGCACGCCGCTGTCGTCCCACGAGGTGGCGCAGGGCTACAAATCCGTAAAAGAGCGCTCCGCCGTGGTGCGCTTCAAGGTAAAAGGGGAGGACGCCTGGTTCCTCGCCTGGACCACCACCCCCTGGACGCTGCCCTCCAACACCGCGCTGTGCGTGAACCCCGAAAACGAGTACGCCAAGGTAAAGGCCGCCGACGGCTATACCTACTACATGGCCGCCGAGCTGCTGGATACGGTGCTCGGCCCGCTCGCCAAGGACGGCGAAAAGGCCTACGAAATCATCGAGACCTTCCCCGGCAAGGCGCTGGAATATAAAGAATACGAGCCGCTGTTCGCCTGCACCGGCGAGAAGGCCGCAGCCCTCAAGAAGAAGGCCCATTACGTGACCTGCGACGGCTACGTGACCCTTTCCGACGGTACCGGCATCGTTCATATCGCACCGGCCTTCGGTGAGGACGACGCGAACGTGGGCAGAAAATACGACCTGCCCTTCATTCAGTTCGTGAACCCCAAGGGGGAAATGACCGAAGAGACCCCCTTTGCGGGCCTGTTCGTGAAAAAGGCCGATCCGCTGATCCTCGAGCACCTGAAAAACGAGGGGCTGCTGTTCTCCGCACCCAAGTTTGAGCACGATTATCCCTTCTGCTGGCGCTGCGATACGCCCCTGCTCTATTACGCCAGAGAATCCTGGTATATCAAGATGACCGCCGTGCGCGACGACCTTGTGCGCAACAACAACACCATCAACTGGATCCCCGAGAGCATCGGCAAGGGCCGCTTCGGCAACTTCATTGAAAACGTGCAGGATTGGGCGCTCTCACGCAACCGCTACTGGGGCACGCCCCTCAATATCTGGGAATGTGAATGCGGCTGCCGCCACTGCGTGGGCAGTATTGAAGAGCTCAAGAAAATGAGCGATAACTGCCCCGAGGATATCGAGCTGCACCGCCCCTTCATCGACGCGGTCACCATCAAGTGCCCCGCCTGCGGCAAGCAGATGAAGCGCGTGCCCGAGGTGATCGACTGCTGGTTCGATTCCGGCGCCATGCCCTTTGCGCAGCACCACTATCCCTTTGAAAACAAAGAGGTGTTCGAGCAGCAGTTTCCGGCGAACTTCATCAGCGAGGCGGTGGATCAGACCCGCGGCTGGTTCTATTCGCTGCTGGCCATCTCCACGCTCCTCTTCAACAAAGCGCCCTATAAGAACGTGATCGTGCTCGGCCTCGTGCAGGATGAGAACGGCCAAAAGATGAGCAAATCCAAGGGCAACGCCGTGGATCCCTTCGACGCCCTCTCCACCTACGGCGCGGACGCCATCCGCTGGTATTTCTATACGAATTCCGCGCCCTGGCTGCCCAGCCGCTTCTACGGCAAGGCCGTGCAGGAGGGGCAGCGCAAATTCATGGGCACGCTGTGGAACACCTACGCGTTCTTCGTGCTTTACGCCAATATCGACGAATTTGACGCTACCAAGTATACGCTGGATTACGATACGCTTTCGGTGATGGACCGCTGGCTGCTCTCACGCCTGAACACCATGGTGCAGGCCGTGGACGAGAACCTGGCAAACTACCGCATCCCCGAGGCCGCCCGCGCGCTGGACAGCTTTATCGATGAGCTCTCCAACTGGTACGTGCGCCGCAGCCGCGAGCGCTACTGGGCGCCTGAGATGACGCAGGACAAGATCAACGCCTATATGACGCTGTGGACCGCCCTCGTTACCGTGGCCAAGGCCGCCGCGCCCTTCATCCCGTTCATGGCGGAGGATATCTACCGCAATCTGGTTTGCAGCATCGATAAGAGCGCGCCCGAAAGCGTACACCTGAGCCTGTTCCCCGAGGTGAAGACCGAATGGATCGACGCCGGGCTGGAGGCCTCCATGAAGGAGGTGCGCGCCATCGTGGAGCTGGGCCGCGCCGCCAGAAACGGCGCCAACATCAAGAATCGCCAGCCGCTGCAGGATATCACAGTGGTCGGTCTTGCGCCGCTCACGCCCGCCTTTGCCGAGATCGTAAGGGACGAGCTCAACGTAAAAGAAGTGATCTTTGCCGATAATTCCGACGGCCTTCTCTCTTACACCTTCAAGCCGCAGCTCAAGACCCTCGGGCCGAAATACGGCAAGGCGCTGGGCGAGATCCGAAACGCTCTCGCGGCCATCGACGGCGTTGCCGCCAAGAAGGCGCTGGATACCGAAGGGCATATCACTCTTTCGCTCTCCATCGGCGATATCGAGCTGACCGCCGAGGATCTGCTGATCACCACCGAGCAGGTGCAGAACGCCTTTGCGGTTTCCGATAACGGCATCACCGTGGCGCTGAATACCACGCTCACCGAGGCGCTCATCGACGAGGGCTTCGTGCGCGAGCTGATCTCCAAGATCCAGACCATGCGCAAGGATGCGGATTTCAACGTGACCGATCACATCGCCGTGGTTATCGACGGCAGCGATAAGCTGCGCGACGTTGTAAAGCGCTATACCTCTGAGATCGCGGGCGACGTGCTTGCCGACAGCGTGACGCTCGGTACCCCCGCGGATAACGTGAAGGAATGGGATATCAACGGAGAAAACGCAGTGATCGGCGTGAAAGTCGTATAATGCTTCTTTGTTTTATTCGGAATTTACATTCCGTTCATTGACAAATTCTGATTATTGTTGTTTAATATATAATATATTTTTATGGAAGGGGCTGTAAACATTGAATTTATCATCCATCATCGGCAAAAAGAAAGAGTACGCTGAGTACATGATCAAAGAGATCACGCACATTTGCAAAACCATGGGCAAGCGCGATCCCGGCAGCGAGGGGGAGAAAAAGGCCTGCGAGTACATGGCGGACGTTCTTAAAAATGACTGCGGCTGCGACCGTGTGACCGTGGAGAGCTTTGAGGAGCATCCCGGGTCCTTCTACGGCTGGATCACCATCGATATCATTCTTGCGCTCATCAGCATCGTGCTGATCCACTTCGTGCCGCTGGTTTCCATGCTGCTCATTATACTCGCGCTCGTGATCATGGTGATGCAGTTCGGACATTATAAGAAATTTGTGGACTTCCTGTTCCCCAAAAAGATCGGCCATAACGTAACGGCCATCAAGAGCTGCAAGGGCGAGGTAAAACGCCGCATTATGTTCAACGGCCATGCGGACGCCGCATGGGAGTGGCCCGTCAACTACATGTTCGGCGGCGTGGGCTTCGATATCCACATCTTCCTTGGCATCGGCAGCCTGCTGTATTATCTTGTGCTTTCCATTATCGCCGTGTGCAGCGGCAGCGCCTTCACCGGCGTAGACGGCACACTGAGAAAATGCGCGCTGTGGGGCCTGATTTTAGTGCCTTTCGTAGTGGCACTGTTCTTCATGTGGAATAAGAACCGCGTTGTGGACGGCGCGAACGATAACCTTTCCGGCTGCTATATGGGCATCGCTCTGCTCAAGGCCCTCAAGGACGAAGGCATCGAGCTGGAGGATACCGAAGTGGGCGTGATCATCTGCGGCTCCGAGGAGGCCGGTTTGCGCGGCTCTCTTGCCTGGGCCGAAGCGCACAAGGGCGAATATGACGACGTTCCCACCTTCATCTATTCTTACGATACGATCCACGATCCCAAATATCTGATGACGAACTACCGCGATCTGAACGCCACCGTTCCCTCGGATAAGGACGTTTCCGATCTGTTCATGGAGAGCGCCGAGCAGCTCGGCATCCCCTGCATCCACGGCATGGTTCCGTTCCCCGGCGGCGCGACCGATAATGCGGCGTTCAATAAGGCAGGCTTCCGTTCCACCGGCATCACCGGCCTGAACCACAAGCTGGAACGCTATTATCACACCCGCCTCGATTCCTACGACAATATGAATCAGGACGGCCTCGAGGGCTGCTTCGCCGTTACCGCAAAGGTGCTTGAGAACTTCGTCAACGGCGCGAAACAGTAACTTCAGGTTTCAATAAAAACAATTAACGGCTGTACCGTGATCGCGGTACAGCCGTTGTTCTATGTTGCATTCAGTGTTTGACGTATCGCATCGGCGTAAAGCGGATGCCGTTCACCGTTTGCTCTTCCGCCGTGGGCAGAAAACCGAGCGCTTGATAAAAGGGAAGCCCGAAGGGCGCGGCGTTGAGCGTGATCGGGCCGGAGGGCAGGGCCTGCGTCATATACCGGAACAGCCTTGTGCCTATGCCGAGCCGATGATACCCACCGTCAACGAAGTAAAAGCAGATATGCTGCTTTTTTGTGCGGATCGCAAGCAGGCCGACAAGCGTTTTGCCGTGGAAAGCGCCGAAATAATCGAGGTCGGCAAGGTATGCTTCATTTTGCAGTGTCCGCCGGAATTCCTCAACGCCCTCCGCTGTGTAAACGGGAGCTTCATAGGCGGAAAACACCTTCCATGCCAACGCCAGCGCAGAAGGGATCTCTTCTGCCGTCAGTTTTCGTACAGTGAAAGCATTCAGCCAATCCTGTTTCGTCAGCCGGGTGAAATGCTCTGTGCGTACGGCGTTGATCTGGGGGCAAGCCGCATCCTTCACCGTGTGGTGATACGAAAAGCCGCACTTTTCCTGTACCCGTTTCGATTTGTTGTTGCCGTCAAAATAGCCGCACCAGAGCGTATCCAGCTGCAGATCGGCGAATGCGTGCCGGATCAGCTCCGTGACCGCCTCGGGGATCAGACCCTGTCCCCAAAAGGGAACGCCGAGCCAATAGCCAATCTCCGCCGCCTGCGGCGGCAAACCGGGGTTGGTCACGCCGCCAATCATCAGTCCAACGCTGCCGATGGGGCGGTGATCCTCTTTCCTGCATACGGCGTAGGTCTCCGGCGCGCTGAGCACGTCTTTGATGATATTGCGGCTGTATTCCACGCTCGTATGCGGCGCCCAGCCCGCAGCGGGGCCCACGCGGTCGTCTTTGGCGTATTCGTAAAGATCCGCCGCGTCCGCCTCTTCCCACGGGCGCAGCAGGAGCCGTTCGGTTTGCAGCGTCATACCGATCCCTCCCGAAATTCGTTAAGCTCATTGTATGCGTTCGGCGCGAAAAAGTCAATAGCGTGAAACGCCGCATGTAGGGCCAGAAAAACGGATCTTTACCGAAAAATGTGTAAATATCAGTTTATCGCGCTGCAGGCGCGAAGCTGCAAGCTACAAGCTGCAAGCACAGTTGAAATGTAC
>CAMVBR010000068.1 GCA_947165755.1 uncultured Clostridia bacterium | reverse complement strand
GATGACGATGACGAGCACGAGCATCATCATGAGCATGGGGAGGAATGCGGCTGCGGCTGCCATCACGACCATGACCATCATCACCATCACCATGCGGACGAGGTGTTCATCAGCTGGGGCATTGAAACGGCAAGAAGGTATTCGGCGGAAAGAATCGGAGAGATTTTGGATGAGCTCTGCGACGAGACGCGCTTCGGATACGTTTTGCGCGCGAAGGGTATCGTGGAAGGCCCCGACGGCAACTGGATCCACTTTGATTACGTTCCCGGCGAGAGCGACGTCCGCAACGGCAGCGCCGGTGTGATCGGCCGTATCTGCGTGATCGGTTCCGAGTTGAAGGAAGACGCCATTGCAGCAGCTTTTAACGCATAAAAAGGAGATTTATATATGGAGATTCCCGTATATATTTTTACCGGTTTTCTTGAGGGCGGCAAAACGCTCTTTATTCAGGATACGCTGGAAGATAAACGTTTTAACAGCGGGGAGCGCACCCTTCTTCTTGTTTGCGAGGAAGGGGAGGAGGAATACCATCCCGAGCGGTTCTCAGGAAAAAACGTGTATATCAGAACGCTGGAGGATGAAAGCGATCTGAATGAGCAGAATCTTTCCCGTATGATCGCCGAAACGAAGGCGGAACGCGTTCTCGTTGAATATAACGGCATGTGGCTGCTGCAGCATTTCTATGACGAAATGCCCGAAGGCTGGCTGCCGTATCAGAATATGCTGTTCTGCGATGCGCGTACGTTTTTGAATTACAACGCGAATATGAGAAGCCTTGTTGTGGATAAGCTCAAGGACTGTGACGTTTGCGTGTTCAATCGGATCCCGGAAGGCACCGATACCATGGAGTTTCACAAGATCGTTCGCGGCGTTTCCCGCAGAACCGATATCCTCTATGAATTTATCGGCGGCAAGTTGGTGCCCGATGAAATAGAAGATCCGCTTCCTTTTGATATCAACGCGCCGCGAATTGTGATTGAGGACCGCGATTTCGCGTTGTTTTACAGAGATCTTACGGAAGAAAAAGAAAAATATAAAGGCAAAAGGGTATTGTTCAAAGGGCTTGCCGCCGTTGACAGAAAGTTCCCAGAGCATACTTGCGCGATCGGCCGCCATATTATGACTTGCTGTGTTGAGGATATCCAGTATTGCGCGCTTGTGTCGAAATTGCCGGATAACCTTACCGTGGAGAATTCCGTGTGGTATATGGTGGAAGCGGAGATCGATATCCGCTTCTCCCGTATGTATGGGAAAAAAGGCCCCATTTTTAACGTGCTGGGGCTTGTGAAATGCGATCCGCCCGAGGAGCAGGTCGCTACGTTCTATTGATATAAGGAGGGAATACAATGATTCCGAGATGTGAACATCCAAAGCCGCAGTTTCAAAGAGAGCACTGGCTGAACCTGAACGGTGAATGGGATTTCTGCTTTGATCAGGGCAGAACCGGAGAGCAGAGACAGCTCTATGAGGATTTTTCCGGATATGACAGAAAGATCACTGTGCCTTTTTGTATTCAATCGAAGCTTTCCGGTGTGGAATATAAGGATTTCGTATACGGCGCGTGGTATAAACGCACTGTCCGTTTGGAAGAGAGCGACGTTGCAGGGCGTACCGTACTCCATATCGGCGCGGCGGATTACCGTACCACCGTGTTTGTGAACGGTAAAAAAGCCGGGGAGCATAAGGGGGGTTACGTATCCTTCTCGTTTGACGTGACCGCCTGTGTTCACGCAGGGGAGAACGTAATTGTCGTTTTTTGTGAAGACGACGAGCGCAATCCGTATATTCCGGTCGGTAAGCAGAGCCGGGAGTATTTCTCCCACGGCTGCGACTACACTCGCACCACGGGTATCTGGCAGACCGTATGGATGGAGTTCACCCCGAAAACCTTTGTGAAAAATCTTCGTATGGTTCCCGATGCTGCCGCATGCAGCGTGAATATTTCCGCTGAGCTCTGCGGAACGGACGACCTGTGTGTGGCTGCATATTACGAGGGCCGGGAGATGGCGCAAAAAACGCTTTCCGGCGTCACCGGTACCGTGATTTTTTCGTTGCCTTTAGCGGAATCTCATCTTTGGGAGATCGGCAACGGGCGGCTCTATGATCTGGAGATCCGGTTCGGTGAAGACGTTGTTCGCAGCTACTTCGGGCTTCGCAGTGTGAGCATGGACGGTTACAGATTTTTGCTGAACGGCAAATCCGTATTTCAACGGCTGGTGCTCGATCAGGGCTTTTATCCGGACGGCATCTATACAGCACCGTCGGACGAGGCGCTGCATGGCGATATCCTGCTTTCAAAAGCCTGCGGTTTCAACGGCGCACGGCTGCATCAGAAGGTTTTTGAAGAGCGTTTCCTTTATCATTGCGATAAGGAAGGCTATATCGTATGGGGCGAATACCCGAACTGGGGCGCCGACCATACCCGCCCCGAAACGATATATACGCTGCTTCCCGAATGGCTGGAGGAGCTGGACCGCGATTTCAACCATCCGTCCATCATCGGCTGGTGCCCGTTCAACGAAACGTGGGATATCGACGGCAAACAGCAGTTCGATCCTTTCCTCTCTCTGGTTTACCGTACGACAAAGGCTGTGGATCCTACGCGTCCGTGCATCGATACCAGCGGCAACTATCATGTGGAAACCGATATTTTCGACGTGCACGACTATGAGCAGGAGCCTGCGGTGCTGAAAGAGACGCAGCGTCTGCTTGAGGAAGAAGACATACTGCGCAACCACTGTAATCATCGGCAAACTTATAGACAGGGCATGCCGGTATTCGTCAGCGAATACGGCGGGATCAAGTGGAGTCCCATTCTGGAGAACACCGGAACGTCTTGGGGGTACGGCAACGCGCCGAAAACGGAAGCGGAATATAAAGCCCGGTATAAAGGCTTGACCGACGCTCTGCTCGATAACCCGAAGGTGTTCGGGTTCTGCTATACGCAGCTTACAGATATCGAGCAGGAGCAAAACGGCTGTTATTATTACGATAGAACGCCGAAATTCGATCCCGCGTTTTATTTTGAGGTAAACACGAGAAAAGCGGCTATTGAAGATTAAGGAGAATATCATGCGCAAAAAACAATTCAAGGCAGAATCCAAAAAGCTTTTGGATCTCATGATCAATTCAATCTATACCCACAAAGAAATTTTTCTTCGTGAGCTTATTTCGAACGCCAGCGACGCGCTGGATAAGCTTTATTTCCGTTCTTTGACGGATGATACCGTTCAGCTGAACAGGGAAGATTTTTATATACGGATCACACCCGATAAAGAGAACAGAACGCTCACGATCTCGGATAACGGCATCGGCATGACTGCCGAGGCGCTGGAAAACAATCTCGGTGTGATTGCCAAAAGCGGTTCGCAGGCTTTCAAAACGGAAAATGAAAAAAATGACGACGTAGAGATCATCGGGCAGTTCGGCGTCGGATTTTATTCGGCTTTTATGGTAAGCAAAAAGGTGCGGGTCATCAGCCGCGCATTCGGTACCGACGAAGCAAACTGCTGGGAAGCGGACGGCGTAGACGGCTACGTGATCTATCCCACCGAAAAAGAGACCGCAGGCACGGATATCATTCTTTCTATCAGTGACAATACGGAAGAAGTATCTTACGATGAATTTCTTGATACCTACCGGCTTTCGGCGCTGGTAAAGAAGTATTCCAACTATATCCGTTACCCCATCAAGATGGAAGTGGAATCCTCTAAACCTGTGGAGGGCAAAGAAGGGGAGTATGAGACGGTAACAGAAGACAGAACGCTCAACAGCATGCTGCCCCTGTGGAAAAAGAACAAAAGCGAGATCACGCCGGAAGAGTATGCCGCCTTTTATAAAGAGGTATTCTATGATTATGAGGATCCGCTGCGCGTGATCCACTCGAAAACGGAAGGCCAGGCGACTTACAACGCGCTGATGTTCATTCCGGCGCATACGCCGTTTGACTATTATACGAAGGAATATGAGAAGGGACTTCAGCTTTATTCCAAGGGCGTTCTGATCACGGAGAAATGCGCCGATCTGCTTCCGGATTATTTCAATTTTGTAAGAGGCCTTGTGGACAGCGAAGATCTTTCTTTGAATATTTCCCGCGAGATGCTGCAGCACGATCATCAGCTCAAGCTGATTGCAAAAACGATTGAGAAAAAAATCAAATCCGAGCTTTCCAGAATGCTTACCACCGAGCGTGAAAAGTATGAAACGTTCTTTGCCGCCTTCGGCAACTCTCTGAAATTCGGCGTTTACAGCGATTACGGCATGCACAAGGAAGAGCTGCAGGATCTGTTGATGTTCAAGTCTTCCAATGAAGAGAAGTATGTGACGCTGGCGGAATATGAGGAACGCATGAAGAGCGATCAGAAATCCATCTATTATGCCAGCGGCGAAAGCATCGAAAAGATCAAAATGCTGCCGCAGGCGCAGGCCGCCGTTGAAAAGGGATTTGAGGTTTTGTATCTCACCGAGTACGTGGATGAATTCGCCGTGAAAACGCTGATGCAGTTCAACGAAAAAGCCTTTGTCAACGTTTGCTCCGCCGAGGCTGATTTCGATTCGGAGGAGGATAAAGAAAAGCTTGCGCAGGAAAATGCCTCCAATGAAGCGCTTTTTGCTTTCATGAAGGAAGTGCTCGGCGATAAAGTGAAGACTGTAAGATTCACGCATAAGTTAAAGCAGCATCCCGTTTGCCTTTCCAGTGAAGGTATGGTTTCCGCCGATATGGAGCGTGTGCTAAGCTCCATGCCCGGCAACGAGGGCGTAAAGGCGGAATACGCGCTTGAGATCAACGAAACGCATCCCATTGCGCAAAAGCTGAAAGCTTTGTTTGAATCGGACAAGGATATGCTTACAAAGTATACCAAGCTGCTTTACGATCAGGCGAGATTGATCGGCGGAATGACCATTGAGGATCCCACGGAATTTGCCGTTCTGATCTGTGATTTAATGTAAAATAAGAAAAGCGCGTCCGTTTCATCTTCCCGAAGCGGACGCGTTGATTATTATATCGCCTGTGTCTGCGGTAGTAAGGATCCCGGGCGGAAGAGACAGCTCCTTTGCGGTCTTGTTTGAAAGAACGTAAACCGTTGCAAAACGATCGGGATCCAATCCTTTCGGTATCCCGCCTCTGCAAATCAGATAATCGCCTGATTTCATGGAAGCATCCGCTTGGGTGAAGTCGCCGCCGGGATAAAAACTGAATACGATTTTAACGGCTTCACTTTCAAGGATCCCGCCGTAATAGGTCCCGACCGCACGGTTTATGTAAGTAAACGTATTTGCCAGTTTTAAGGTGAAGCAATCGCTTTGTGCAACATTCCCGTTAAGACCTGTGAGCATTTCGTTGTTTTTCGCGGAGTAAACTGCCTTTGCGACGGGCAACAGCCTTGCGGCGTTTCCGTTTTCAGGCGTGGATATGCGTGGGATGATCAGTGCGTCCAGCGTTGCGATCCCATTGCTGTTGTAATAGTTCCTCAGTTTTTCATGAGAAGAATAATTTTGCCCTGTGCCGATCTGCGCCGCAAAGCCGTTTCCGTTCACATGAAACAGTATTTCCGTGGTATTGCCGTTTGCGGGCACATAGATAAATGCTGTATTTTTTACCCTGACTACGTCTGCAATCTGTACACACAGCATAATGGCTGCGGAAGTCAGAAGCGCGGTCAGCACCAGTTTCGGGCGTTTTCCCTTCAGGTAGTACAAAAGAATGAGAATGACGCCAGTAACCAGATACCAGGTCAGCAGGGTTTTCAAATGGATCGGACGCGTACAAAAATCAAGCGCGGACAGTTTGTTTATAAAGAAGCGGATCGTTTCGCAGCCGAAACCGCACACTTTAAATAGCGCAGGTCCCAGCACGGGGATCGTACTGTAGCAAAGCGCCGATAGGGAGCTGACCATGACAAACTGAACAGGAAGCGTACAAACGATTGTGGAGATCGGGGAAAGCAATGAAATACCGCCGAAAAAGAATCCTACCACGGGAAGTGTGAAAACGATTGCGATCAAGGATGTAAACAGTGTATTCCAGAACCATCCTACGGTGCGTTTCGCAAGAGCGTATTTCTTGATTCCGGTAGATCCGGCCAGCGAAAACCGGGATGAAAGCGTAATGATTCCCCAGGTTGAAGCAAAGGACAGCAGGTATGAGATGTTACCCGCAAGATAAACGTTTTGTGCCAAAAGCATAAGCGAGGCGATGCCGAGCGAATTTAAGCTGTCGCTTTGCTTTCGGATGATTTTGCCGAAAAACACGAGAATCAGCATCAGACCTGCGCGAACAACAGAAGGGGAGAAACCCGTAAGCGGAATATAGATCAGAACAAATAGTATGGAAATAAGATTCGGCAATATCTGAATGCGGGAACGTTTCCGAAGCAAAAGAAAAATAACGCCGGTCCATATGGAAAGATGCATGCCGGAAACGGCAAATAAATGCGAAGCGCCGGCGATGCGCATTTTTGAAGTGAAAGCACCTGAAAGACTGCTTTTATCGCCGATCAATAGCGCTGCGGCGATGGCGCCGTTTTCCTCCTCCATATTTGAAATCAGCGTTTTTGAGATCTGTTCCCGCAGGTTCTTGATTTTATAAACCAGCGACGTTTCGGTTTTTCCCGTAAAAACAGCCAAACGGGTGTAGGCTTTGAGCCAATTACCGCCGGAAAGCGTGTGATAATAGAATTCGCCGTCTTCCGCCGCCGCAAAAAATTCCGCTTCCTCGGCAAAGAAAACGTCCCCGATTTTCGGCGGGTCATAGGATTTACAGTATAAGCTGATCTTCAGTTTCGTTTCACGGCCGTTGATCGCGCAGTTTTCGAGCATGATAAGGGTGGAATTGTCTTTTTTCTTCGGAGCCTCATAAACGATACCTGTGACGGACACCGTTTGATCGATCAATGCCTGCGTGGGAGCAACAACGCATTGCTCCTTATAAAAGAACAGCGTTGAAAACAGAATGAAAACAACGGAAATTGTAAGAAAAAATCGCGCGGACTGATTTTTGCGCAACAAACAGAAGATGAACGCTGCAAGTAATAGCAATAACGCCAGAATGCTTGCCGTGAGGCTGTTTGTGAACATGCAGAAGAGAACGGCGCATACGGCTGTGAGCCCGGCGATGGCAAGCGGCCGTTTGTTATTCAGTTTTTTCATGCTTCGTTCCATATTATTTATGAAATTGCTCTTTTCTTTTCTTTTAACAAATGATATACTTATAAAAAAGGAAAGGGAACAGGATGAAGTCGATGAACAGTATTAAATCGCTGTTGTCAAACGTAAAACTTCATTGGAAAACACCTGCGCCTGGTCGGTATATGACCTATAAGGAAATCCTGTCTTTGTCTACGGGAGGAATCGGTTTTCGCTTCATCGTTTACTGTGTTTCTCAAATGATCCTTTCCGTGGGCAACGTGCTGATCGGCAATACCATCGGTATAACTCCATCGGCGATCTACGTGATCTATATCATCAGCGTGATCTCCGGTTTTCCTTTGACAGCGCTGCGCGCATCCCTGATCGACAATACTCGCAGCATGCGGGGGAAATATCGCCCGTATCTTATTACGATGGGGATACCGTCCGTACTGCTCGGTATCGGCTTTATCTGTATGCCCTATGAGCACATGTCACTTTTCTGGAAATGCGCCGTTGTGCTACTTTTCAATATCGGTTTTCAGTTCTTCTACAGTTTTTATAACGACGCTTACAACAGCCTGATCAACGTTCTCTCTCCGAATTCCATCGAACGTTCCGACGTGCTCTCGATCCGAAGTGTGATCGAGAACTTTTCACCCTCAATAGCAAATATCTTTTTGCCGATCGCCGCAAGGCTGATTACAGGGGAAAACACGCTTTATAATCTTACCGTATATCGCGTTCTGTTCCCCCCGATGCTTACAGTCGGTTTTGTGATCTCCCTTCTGGCTTACGTCAATACGGAAGAAAAGATCGTGCAAGCGAAAACGCACGTGGTTCAGGTGAAATTCATTGACGCGCTGAAGGCCATCGCGCGAAACAAATACTTTTGGATCATCTCTCTTGCGGGATGGTTGGGATTTCTGGAATCCTCATTCAGCAGCATACTTGGCTGGATGTATAATTATCAGGGGGCGGCAACCGCGGCACAGTATTCTGTGATTACGGCGATCGCGGGCAACGCTTCGTTCTGGCCGAATCTTGTTGCGCCGTTCTTCATTCGCAGATTCGGCAAGAAACGTGTGCTGATCTGTACAAATATTCTGAACATTGGCTTTATCGCACTGATGCTGCCGATCATCCGTAAAACCGGAACGCCGAATATTATCTGGGTACTGCTTGCGTGTTTATTCGTGAATACTTTCATGACCGCGCTCGGGGACTTGCTGAGCCCGAGCATTCAGGCGGATATCCGTGATTACCAGCAGTATATCTCAGGCGAGCGGATCGACGGAATGTTTGCCGCCGTTGGGTTGATCGGCAGCGTAATCACACTGGCAACCAGTTCCGTTCTGCCTGCGATCTATGAGCGTGCCGGGCTGAATTCGGTCGTGGCATCGTCCCTCGGTTATACAAACGTGTATGACGTTTTATATGACCGTTCCTATTTTATCAGGATCGCATCTGTGCTTATTGTGGCGTCCGTGGCAGGCGCTGCGTTGAACGTGATCCCGTTTTTCTTCTACGATTTGAGTGAGAACGATCAGCGCGGTATCGTGAGTGTGCTGAAAATCCGCGCCTTGTTCGAGGATTACGGAAACAATGTGCTTAAAAACGATCAGCTTGTTGAAACCGTTGAAATCATAGAAAACGCAAAAAAATACTATAATGCGGAACCTCACAAGATTTCAAAAGCCGACCTCAGATCTGCAAGAAAAACAGGCGATAAAGCTCGGGTTGAAGCTGCAAAAAACGCCTTGAAGCAAAAAAGAGAAGAAAACGTCCTGATTGCAACCTCTCACAGAATTATGGATGAGTTGAATCGTTTCCAAACGCCTGAAGGAATGCAGTCGCTGGAAAGAGCCGGG
>CAMVBR010000067.1 GCA_947165755.1 uncultured Clostridia bacterium | reverse complement strand
TGATTACGCCACGCGCGTGCTCGGTATGTCTAAAATCGAAGGCTATCAGGTGGAGTATATCGATCTGTCGCAGGACGGCGGCGTCCTTTACCATACGGGCGGCGGCCTGATCGACCTGTTTTCCAAGCCCTGAGGCCGTTTGCGCCTTGGTTGGTTCTGAATCCCGCCCTGCGCGCATAATAATATGCAGGCGGGGCTGAAATCGGGGGCGAAGGTTCTTCGCCCTTCCCCTTTTAAATAATAATATAACAGTTATTAATCCCTATTTATCCGCGGAGGAAAGCAATGAAAAACGGAGAGATGAAAAGCACGAGCAAAACCGGCGTGCGCGGCGTGATCGTGATGATCCTCGTGGCGGTGATCGCCTTCGGGGCCTGTATCATCCGCATCGGGTACCTCACCCTTGTGAAGGGGGACGTTTACCGCGAAAAGGCGGAGGCGCAGCAGCTCAGCGATACCACGGTGAGCGCCGCCCGCGGCACCGTATACGACGCCAACATGAAGGTGCTCGCCCAGAGCGCGTCGGTGTGGATGGTTTACATCAACCCCAGCAAGGTGACGGAGAAAAACCGCAGCGACGTGATCACGGTGCTCTCGGATACGCTGGCGCTGGACGCGGCCGAGCTGAGCCGCAAAATAGATAACAACGCCTCCTACGGCTACCTGAAGATCAAGGGCGAGGTGGAATTCAACGAGCGCAAGGCGCTGGAGGATCTCATTGCCGAAAAGAAGCTGCGAGATGTGATCTTCGTGGATCCCGATACCAAGCGCTATTACCCGAACGGCAGCCTCGCCTCTACCATTCTGGGCTTTACGGGCACGGACGGCAACGGCCTTTACGGCATCGAATACCTCTACGACGACGCGCTCACCGGCACCAACGGCCGCATCGTAACGGCGAAGGACGGCGTTCAGTTCGAGCTGGATAACGCCTACGAGATCTCCTACGAGGCGGAGCAGGGCCTGTCGCTGGTGCTCACGCTGGATGAAGAGATCCAAACCATTCTGGAAAACGCGCTGCAAACGGCGCTGGTGGATAACGCCGCTAAAAACGTGTACGGCATCGTGATGAACCCCAAAACCGGCGCGATCCTCGCCGTGGCCAACCTGCCCGACTACGATTCCAACGACCCGTATAAGGTGCTCTATCCGCAGCTCACCGAGTATTTCAAGGAATACGGCACCGACGCCGAAAAGGCCGACCCCGTGGCCGCCGCCCGCATCGAGCAGTGGAAGAACAAATCGGTGGCGGACTTCTATTATCCCGGCTCGGTATTCAAGGTGTTCGTGGTGGCCGGCGCCATGGAAGAGGGCGTGATCGACGAAAACACCACCTACTACTGCGGCGGCACCACCACGGTGGGCAGCCGTTCCATCAAGGACTACAACCCCACCGGCCACGGCAACGAGACCCCGCGCACGCTGCTTGTAAATTCCTGCAACACCTTC
The DNA here is from genome assembly GCA_947165755.1 of uncultured Clostridia bacterium. Taxonomy (GTDB): domain Bacteria; phylum Bacillota; class Clostridia; order Oscillospirales; family Acutalibacteraceae; genus RUG806. The sequence continues at coordinate 7,681 of CAMVBR010000067.1, read as the reverse complement.
GCGGTGAACGTGGGCCTGAAAATGGGCGTGGATCTCTACTTCAAATACTTCCAGGCCTTCGGCTTTTCGGAGCGCACCGGCGTGGACCTTGCCGGTGAGAGCACCCCGGCCGTGAACGTCACCTACCACGATCCGGCGGTATCCTTCAGCACCTCGGACCTCGCCTCCGCCTCCTTCGGCCAGTCCATTTCCGTAACGCCTTTGCAGATCGTTACCGCCATCAGCGCCATCGGCAACGGCGGTAAGCTGATGCAGCCCTACGTCGTGGGCAAAACCGTGGATGCGCAGGGCAACACCGTTTCGGTAACGCAGCCCACGGTAAAGCGCCAGGTGGTATCGGCCTCCACCGCCGCCACGGTGGCCTCGTGGATGGAGGACGTGGTGACCGAGGGCACCGGTAAGAACGCCTTCGTTTCGGGCTATCACGTGGCGGGCAAAACCGGCACGTCCGAAAAGCTGGGCGCCTCCAACGACGCCTACATCGCTTCCTTCGCGGGCTTCGCCCCGCGCAGCGATCCCGAGATCAGCGTGGTGATCGTTATCGACGATCCCAAGGGCGCCAATTACTCCGGCGGTATCATCGCCGCGCCCGTGGCGGGCGAGGTGATCGAAAAAACGCTGAGCTACCTCGGCGTGGAGCCCGCCTATACCGAAGGCGAAATGGCCGTTATGAGCGCCGCCATGCCGGATTTCACCGGCAAGAGCGTAGAGGAAGCCAATTCGCTGCTGCAGGATTACGATTACACCGTGCGCGTGGTGGGCGAGGGCAGCACCGTGGTCGCCCAAATGCCCGAGGCCGGCAGAAAGACGCCCGTGAACGGCGTGCTGGTGCTCTACACGCAAACCGACTATGAAAAAGAAATGACCACGGTACCCGATTTCACGGGTCTCACCGTATCGCAGGCGAACCGCCTTGCGGTCGGCAACAACCTGAATATCCGCGTTTCCGGCAGCGCCTCGTCCGAGAGCACCGTGGTCGCGTATAAGCAGGATTACGAGGTGGGCCAGCAGGTGGAATCCGGCAGCGTGATCACGGTCTCGTTCCGCACCACCACCGGCATCCACGATTAACGCATTCGGGGGAATGTGAAAGAGAAAGAGAAATACGCATCTTTGGAGGAATCATCATTGCGTCTTTTTTCTCTTCTCCGGGCTTCAGGCGCCGCGCCCGCAAAAACCGACGCCGAAATCACCAATATCACGGATCGGCCCGACCGGGTGCGGAAAGGAACGCTGTTCGTCTGCATCCACGGGGACCGTACGGACGGCGCTCTGCAATGGGCCCGTGCCGTGGAACGCGGGGCGGCGGCGCTCGTGAGCGAAACGCCCCTTCCCTTTGAAAACACGGTGGTAACGCCGAACGCCAGAAAGGCATACAGCGCGCTGTGCGCGGCGTTTTACGGGCGGCCCGATCAAAAGCTCCGGCTTATCGGCATCACGGGCACCAACGGCAAAACCACCACGGCCCACTACATCCGTTATCTGCTCGAACGCGCCGGGCATAAATGCGCGCTGATCGGCACGCTGGGCGCCGATACCGGGGCGGGGGAGACCCCCACGGGCTATACCACCCCCGAGCCGGACGCGTTCTTCGCCGCGCTGGCTGCGGCTGCGGAAAACAAAAACGACTACTGCGTGTGCGAGGTCTCCTCGCAGGCGCTGGCGCAATACCGGGTGGACGGCGCGCGGTTCCGGCTGGGCGTGTTCACCAATATCGGCAGCGACCATCTCGATTACCACAAAACCACCGAACGTCTGGTTGAAGCAAAGCGCAGGCTTTGTGCTTTGAGCGACGCCATGCTGCTCAACGCGGACGACGCCTACTGCGACGCCTTCGCCGAGGCCGCCGGAACCAAAAAAACGGCGCTCTACACCTGCCGCGCCGTGCTGGCGGATTACGCCGCGAAGAATCTTCGCCCCGAGGGCTATTATACCGATTATATTCTGTTCAACGGCAAAGCCCTTTCGAGGGTGCGCGTGAACGCGCCGGGCGCGTTTTCGGTGTATAACTCGCTGGCCGCGGCCGCCGCCTGCATGATGGAGGGCGTGCCCCTCGAAACGCTCGCCCCGTGGATCGCCGAGCTGCCGCAGGTGCCGGGCAGAATGCAGCGCATCGATAAAAACGGCGTAACGTTCATCGTGGATTTCGCCCACACGCCGGATGCCCTCAGCGCGGCCCTCACGGCCCTGCGCCCCTGCGCGAAGGGCAGGCTCATTACGGTGTTCGGCTGCGGCGGCGACCGGGATAAAACCAAACGTCCGGTGATGGGGCGCATCGCGGCGGCGCTTTCGGACGAGGTGATCGTCACCTCCGATAATCCCCGCGGCGAGGACCCGCTTTCGATCATCGCCGAGATCAGGGGAACGCTGCCGAAAAAATACGCGGTGTTCACCGAGCCGGACCGGGAAGCGGCCATCCGGCTGGCATATAAAAAGGCCGCCCCCGGCGATACGGTGCTGGTGGCGGGCAAGGGGCATGAAAACACCCAGATCTCAGGCGGCAAGGCGCTCCCGTTTTCGGACGCAGCCGTGATCGAAGCGTTATAAATTATAATGTAATAATATAAAGGGACAGGAAGGAAACAAAAAAAATGGATCTCCGGTTGGCAATTTTATTAAGTATCGTGATCGGCTTCGGCGTATCGTACGGGTTGGGCTACGTGCTCATCCCGTGGCTGCATAAACTCAAATTCGGGCAGACGATCCTGGATATCGGTCCTTCCTGGCACAAGAAAAAGCAGGGTACCCCCACCATGGGCGGCTTCCTTTTCATCATCGGCTTTGCCGTGAGCGTGGCCGTGGTGCTGATCACGGATCATATCCGGGGCGGCGATTTGATCGCCTTCGGCACCGATAAGCCCCGCGACGCGCTCTATACCAAAATATTCGCCGGTATTCTGATGGCAGTGGGCTTCGGCTTTATCGGCTTTATCGACGACTGGATCAAGGTGGTAAAAAAGCGCAACCTCGGCCTTACCGAGCTGCAGAAAACCGTGCTTGAGCTGCTGGTGAGCGTGGCCTACCTGTTTACGCTGCATAAATTCGCGGGCGCAAACTTCATGTTCGTGCCCTACTACGGCGCTTTGCAGAGCACCGTGCTGTTTTGGATCGTGGGTATCGCGGCGCTGTACTGCACCACCAACGCGGTGAATTTCCTCGACGGCGTGGACGGCCTTTGCGCCAGCGTTACAAGCCTCGTGTGCCTCGCCTTTGCGGGCGCGGCCGTGCTGCGGCAGTTCACGGGCATGAGCGTTGTGTGCTGCGCCCTGTTCGGCAGCCTGATCGGCTACCTGATCTGGAACTGGAACCCCTCGAAGGTGATGATGGGCGACGTGGGCTCGCTGTTCCTCGGCGGCATGGTGTGCGCTATGGCCTACGCCATCGATTGCCCCTGGATCATCCTTTTCATCGGTATCATCTACGTGGCGGAGTTCGGCTCCGATCTGCTGCAGATCGCGTATATCAAAACCCATCACGGCAAAAAATTATTCCGTATGGCCCCCATCCATCACCACTACGAAATGGGCGGCTGGAGCGAAAAACGCATTTGCGTGGTGTTCAGCCTCGTTACCATATTGGGCAGCGCGGCGGCGCTGGCGCTTCTCTGGTTCGGCAGAATCAAGTGAAAAACCGTAAAGGAAAACGCCTTTACATACACTTTTGAAAAAGCACGGAGGAAAGTTGTCGATGGATCAAAGAACAACGACGAAAAAACCGCGCCGCGGTATCAAGCAATTCTTCGCCGAGGGCGGGATCGATATCCCGTTCTTTGCGATCCTCATAGCCATTATCGTGATCGGGCTGGTGATGCTGTTTTCGGCCACCTACGTTTACGCCTATTATTACGAGGACGATTCGGCCTATTATTTCAAGCGCCAGCTTTTGTGGGTAGCGGTTGGGATCGCCGCAATGATCGCGGTTTCCCATATCGATATCGAGCGGTTCAAGAACCTGTTCGCCCTTGCGGGCACGGGCGCCTCGTGGCTGTTTTTGGGGGTGGCGCTGCTCATGCCCGCCTACCACGGCACGCACCGCTACGTGTATCTGCCGGGCGGGCTGCAGTTCCAGCCCTCGGACGTTGCCAAGTTCGCGCTCATCCTCACGCTGGCCGCCATCCTCAGCACCTTCCATAACGTAATTGTAAGCAAAAAGCCTTTACAGGGCAATTTGGCGCGTAAAGTGAACGACCTTGTGAATAAGCCCGTGCTCAACGATTCGCTCAAGATCATCATCCCCTGCGGCGCCATCATCGTGATCTACGCCGGCCTCGTGGCGGCGGGCAGCCATCTGAGCGGCACCATCCTCATTTTCCTGATCGGCATCATATTGCTGTTCCTCGGCGAGGTGCGCGGCAAGTGGTTTGCCATCGGCGGCGTGGGTGGCGTGGCCGGGCTGGTGCTGCTGTATCAAACCGGCGTGCTCAAGGGCTATATGGAGGAGCGCATCACGGCGTGGCTCGATAAGGATTACGAGCCCCTCGGCGCGCGCTGGCAGGTGAATCAGGCGCTGTACGCCATCGGCTCCGGCGGCCTCATGGGCAAGGGGCTGGGGCAGTCTACCTTAAAGCACCTCTACGTTTCCGAGCCGCAGAACGATATGATCTTTTCCATCGTGGTGGAGGAGCTCGGCTTCATCGGCGCGGCGCTCATCCTCATCCTCTTCGCGCTGCTCATCTGGCGCGGCGTGGTGATCGGCATCAACAACCCCAGCCGCTATAAAGCCCTTGTGGCCATGGGCGTGGTGTTCCAGCTCGGCGTGCAGGTGGTGCTGAATATCCTTGTGGCAACCGATTCCATTCCCAATACCGGCATTTCGCTGCCCTTCTTCAGCTACGGCGGCACCGCCTACGTGATCACGCTGGTGGAAATGGGCTTCGTATTGGGCATTTCAAGATCGTCAAAACTCAGGAGGCAGAAATAATGCGCGTTCTGTTTGCGGCCGGGGGCACGGGCGGCCATATCAATCCCGCGCTGAGCGCGGCGCAGGAGCTGAAAAGCCGCTATCCCGACGCGGCCATCCTGTTCGTGGGCACCAAAGAGAAGATGGAGGCCAACCTCGTGCCGAAGGCCGGGTTCGATTTCGCCTCCATCAACATCAGCGGCTTTTACCGCTCCTTCGACCCCGCCGGCATCGCCCACAACCTGAAAACCCTGAAAAAGCTGCTGTTCGTCACCGGGCAGTGCAGGAAGATCATAAAGGACTTTCAGCCCGACGTGGTGGTGGGCTTCGGCGGCTACGTGAGCGGCCCCGTGGTGCGCACGGCCCATAAAATGGGCATCCCCACCGCCATTCACGAGCAGAACGCCTTTCCGGGCAAAACCAACATCGCCCTTGCGAAATACGCGGACGCCGTGATGCTCACCAGCGAGCGCGCCGCGAAGCAGATGAAGCCCAAACACACGCCCGTGGTCACCGGCCTGCCGGTGCGGGCGGAGCTGCTGGCGGCGGACCGCGCTGAGGCCCGCAGAAAGCTCGGTATCGACCCCGAGATCCCCGTGGTGCTCTCCACCGGCGGCAGCCTCGGCGCGGAGAGCATCAACAACGCCATGTGCGAGGTGATCCCGCGTTTTATGAATGAAAATATCTGCTTCATCTTCGGCTACGGCGAGCTGGGCCGCTTCGTGCCCGATAAGCTCAAAGAAAAGGGTATCACCGATCTCAACACGAAAAACCTGCGCGTGAGCGAATACATCTACGATATGGCGGATTCCATGGCTGCGGCGGATCTCGTTGTGAGCCGCGCGGGCGCAAGCTCGCTGGCCGAGATCGAGGCTATGGGCAAGGCCTCCGTATTGGTGCCCTCGCCCTACGTCACCGAAAACCATCAATACCACAACGCCATGGCGCTGGTGGATAACAACGCCGCCATGATCCTCGAGCAGAAGGACCTCACCCCCGACGCCCTCGGCGGGATCGTGGCCTCCCTCCTCGAAGACCCCGGCAAGTTCAGAACCATCGGGCGCAACGCGCGGAATATGGCGCTCATCGACGCGAAAAAGCGCATCGTGGACATTATCATAAGCTTGGTAAAATAATTTTACTCTTTGTAAAATGCGTAATGCGTAATTCATAATGCGTAATTAAAATCGGCTGCGGGCCCAAGGAATGCTTTTGACGGGTCTGATCGGCGGCGACATCAATTCGGAATTTCGATATTACAAATTACGCATTGCGCATTACGAATTACGAATTGTAAGAATCCGTCACCCGAACAAGCCCTTTCCCGTAAAATGCACTGTATATGAACGTGTGAAAGGGCGAAACGAATGACTTGTTTTCAAATCAACGGCGGGGCGGCGCTGGACGGCGACGTGAAGTGCCAGGGCTCCAAAAACGCCTCGCTGCCGATGCTGGCGGCCTGTATTCTCACAAAGGACGAAACCGCGCTGTATAACGCGCCCGCGCTCACCGACGTGGAGGCCGCGCTGGATATCCTGCGCTATCTCGGCGCAAAGGTAAAACGGGAAGACGGCGCTCTCATCGTGGACGCCGCCGGGATCGGCAAAAACGACGTTCCCGATGCGCTGATGCGCGAGATGCGCTCCTCGGTGATCTTTTTGGGCCCGCTGCTGGCGCGAACCGGCCGGGCGGTGCTCTCCGCCCCCGGCGGCTGCGAGATCGGCCTCAGGCCCATCGATCTGCATCTGGAGGCCGTCTCCCGCCTCGGCGCCGTGGTGAAAAACGAGGGCGGCAAAATCGTATGCACCGCGCCGAAGGGCCTTGCGGGCGCCGAGATCCCGCTTTCGTTCCCGAGCGTGGGCGCCACCGAAAACGCCATGCTGGCCGCCGTGCTGGCAAAGGGCGAAACGCGCATCCTCAACGCGGCGCGGGAGCCGGAGATCGCCGATCTTGCCGCGCTGCTCAACGCCATGGGCGCGCATATCCGCGGGGCGGGGGAGAGCACCATCTGCATAGACGGTGTAAATACCCTTGCCGGGGCCGTACATACCGTGCTGCCGGACCGCATCTGGGGGGCAACGCTGCTCACCGCGGGCGCGATCACAAAGGGCCGCGTATGCGTAAAGGGCCTTTCCCCGGCCCATCTGGTGCCGGTGCTGGACGTATTGGAGCGCGCCGGGTGCGAGATCAGGCGCGGAAAAAACGAGATCACGGTTTCCGCGCCGCGCAGGCTTCACAGCGTGCGTACCGTGCGTACCACCCCTTACCCCGGCTTTCCCACCGATGCGCAGCCGCCGGTCACGGCTCTGCTGAGCACGGCCAGGGGCGTGAGTGTGATCATGGAAACGGTATTTGAAAGCCGCTTCCGCTACGTAGGAGAGCTGACGCGCTTCGGCGCTTCCATACGCACGGACGGCGGTTTCGCCGTGGTGGAGGGCGTGCCCCGGCTTTACGGGGCCGAGGTTTCCGCGCCCGATCTGCGCGGCGGGGCCGCGCTGACGCTGGCAGCCCTGTGCGCCGAAGGCGAAAGCACGGTGCGGGAGGCGCGCCATATCGACCGGGGCTACGAAGACCTCGCCGCGTCGCTGCGGGCGCTGGGCGCGGACGTGAGGCGTTGTCGCGCTGAAAGCGCGACAGCGATATGAATCCTGCCGGATTCGCGATATACCTTCGGTGCGATATACCTTCGGTGCGATATGTGCCTGCGGCACGTGATAATGCAGGATTCATATCATATCGCATTATGCGAAGCAGAATATATCGCAATTTGCGCAGCAAATTA
>CAMVBR010000066.1 GCA_947165755.1 uncultured Clostridia bacterium | reverse complement strand
GTGTGCTGCGTATGCCGGCTGACGACGCGCTGATCGCGCTGATCGATATGAATCTTTGTCAGCGGACCGGTTCTTCCGGCAGATCGGCGAACCGACCACGATCTCGGGCTCCACGGCGCTGTATTACCATCATATCCTCAGTTCCATCTTCACCGCGGCGGTGCAGTGGCAGTTTATTCCCTCCAATCCCTGCGCGAGGGTAAAGCCGCCCCGGCGGCACAAGGCGGAAGCGATCTATTTGGAGGAAGAGGATATCTTCCGCCTGCTGAAATGTCTGGATTCCGTCGAATTCATGTATAAAGTGCTGATCAACCTGTATATCTTCACCGGCATGCGCAGGAGCGAGGCGCTGGGGCTTACGTGGCAGGATATCAGATTCGATAAGAACCTGATCGATATCAACAAGGAGCTGGTCTACGTGCACGAATCCGGCGTTCAGGTCGATTCACCGAAAAACGAGTATTCCAAGCGCGTGATCAAGGTGCCGCCGTCGCTCATGGAGCTTCTGAAGAAGCTGCAGGAAGAGCAGGAAGCAAACCGGAAACTGTACGGCGATAGGTATGAATCCAGCGGGTTTGTTTTCACCAATAAGCTCGGCCAGCGGCTTCACCCGGATACGGTTTCCGCCTGGTTCGGGCGGTTCATCAAGAAAAACGAGCTGCCGCCGATCCACCTGCACTCCCTCAGACACACGAACGCTTCGCTTCTGATCGCCCACGGCACCGACGTGAAAACGGTTTCCAAGCGTCTGGGGCATTCCAACACCCAGACCACCACCATCATCTACGCGCACCAGATCCGCACGGCGGACGAAGCCGCCGCCGAAATGCTGGACTTGCTGATCAACAGGCGGGACGAGACCGACGAATCATCCGAATAGGTAAAAAACGGAGAAGGCAGAAAGAATTTTTCTGTCTTCTCCGGGCTTTTTTTATTGATCTATGTGCTGATTGGGGGCTCTGTTTATAAACCTGTTTTTTTACTTCATTCGTTCAACTTCTACAGTAGTATCATCCTCCGTTTTTCTTTTTATGTGCCAAAATATTGCAATACTGAAAGCTGAAATCCGTTTTACTGTTTAACAAACCCATCGAATCTGTTTCGATCTTTTCAAAAAGCGGTGCCGATCTGGCGTACACTTCATTTCAGCTGCGCTTTTATCTGTTTTTTGATTGAATCTTTCACTTTTTTCAGTTATAATAAAAAATACATTCGGCAAAGGAAATAAAATCGGGAAGGAAACCGCGTATGCCTGTATTTACCATATCTTTCTGCGCGGTGATCGTCGCGGTCTATATTCTGGATACCTTTTTCCTGATCCCCGAAGGCGTTGCGGTTTCGCGGAAAGAAAAGCTGCTCACCGGGCACAACAAGGGATATCTGAACCGCGCCCTGCGTCTTTCGGATCAGAAGATCAAAAAAGGGGAAGTCTGGCGGCTGATCTCCTCCGCCCTCCTTCACGTGGGAACGCCCCATGTCCTGTTCAACACAGTCGCGATGCTGATCGTCGGCTACGCCGTGGAAACGCAGCTCGGCACGGTGAAAACATTGCTTTGCTATCTTGTGTCGGCACTGGTCTCGGGGCTGTTCATGGCTTTCGTCTATAAGCTCCATGAGGGGGAAGGCGCGTCGCCGGGCATTTTCGGCCTGCTCGCCGTGTTCATGATCCTCGCGTTCAAAAACGGTACGGTCCTTTTTTCCGGCGTACCGATCGCCCTGTTGATCGTCCTCGCCGTATACGTGATCAGCGGCTTTTTCGGCGGTAAGGCAACCCTTTGCGAGCACCTTTCCGGCTTTGCCGGGGGCATACTGATCGGCTTGCTGCTGACGTAGCCCGCCGCACGTTCGGAAAACAAAGTACAGTCAAATTCGATTTTTGGGAGAAATAAACATGGACGTACAGCTTGAAAAGTTTACCGTTCGGATGACGGACGGGCAAACCTGTGACGTTAAAGAAATCAGTGAAAAAGACGGCGTGACCATGACCGTTTTCCGGTTCCGCTGGACGAAAGAGAACGCCGAACGGGATGACTGCTTTACGGTAAACTGGTTTGAGGACGTGCCCGGCGTGATGTATAAATGGGACGCGGACTGCCGGCTGCACCGCGATCTCAGTCCGCACTGGGACGATCGGTTCCGGTCCATGCTGTCGTGCCTGTCGCCGGTGACCTGTTATTTTGACGGAACGGATACCAACCGCTACCTCTGGGCGCTTTCCGAATGCAGCAAGCTGATCGAGCTCAAAAACGGCCTGCGGGATCAGACCGGCAGTCTGAATCTGCACTTTTCTTTCGGTACCCGGCAGTTTACCGGTCAATATGAAACGGAGATCACGCTGTATACCGACACGCGGCCGATCCCCATGCGTAAGGCCGTGGAAGGCGTTGCGGCCTGGTGGGAAAAGGACTGCGGCATGACGCCGCTGCACGTGCCGGACGACGCAAGGGATCCGCTGTATTCCTTCTGGTATTCTTATCATCAGGACGTAAACGAAGCGGACGTGGAGGCGGAATGCCGCCGGGCGAAAGAGCTCGGCTTTTCCCTGTGCATCGTGGACGACGGATGGCAGACGGAAGACAATAACGGCTCCTACCCCTACTGCGGCGACTGGCTGCCCGCGCCGGGCAAATTCCCGGATATGGCCGCGCACGTCAGGCGGGTGCACGAGATCGGCATGAAATATATCCTTTGGTACAGCGTCCCGCTCATCGGTTACCACAGCGCGCATTACGAGCGATTTAAGGATATGCTGCTGCGGGACGAGCCCGGTCTGTCCGCCGCCATTCTCGATCCGCGCTACCCTGAAACGCGCGAATTTCTGATCGGGACCTTCCGAAAAGCGCTTACGCAGTGGGATCTTGACGGCTTCAAGCTGGATTTTATCGACTCCTGGCGGGAGTCCTCTTTCAACGCGCCGTATAACGAACGGATGGATATTCCCGCGCTGCAGGACGCGGTGGACGTGTGCATAAGCGGAATTGTACAAACGCTCACGCAGCTCAAGCCGGACGTTTTGCTGGAATTCCGTCAGAGCTACATCGGGCCGCATATGAAGCGCTTCGGCAACCTGTTCCGCGTGGGGGACTGCGCCGGAAACCACCTGAGAAACCGCGCGTCCATCCTTGATCTCAAAATGCTGATGGTCGATCAGGCCGTCCACTCCGACATGCTGATGATGGCGCCGTTTGAAGACCCGCGCGTGAACGCCCTGCAGATCATCAGCTGTATGTTCGGCGTGATGCAGTTTTCCGGCAGGCTGGAGCGGCTCGATGAGAGAATGCTGCAGATGTCACGTTTCTGGCTTTCCTTTTTGAAGGAACACAAAACGCTTTTACAGAGCAAAAATCTGACCGCGTATGAATCCAATCTGCTGTATACGTGGGCGAAGACCACGGAAAACGACGCGTGCGCGGTGGGCGTCTATGCGGTGGATAAAGTGGTAAAGCCGGATGCGGCGGCAACGGTCTACGTTGCCAACGGCTGTATGGGCGAACGGCTCTTCATCGAATTGAACGGCACTTACCGGGTCCGGGTTTTCGACTGCTTCGGCGAGATCTGCAGCAGTTTTGAAAAAACGTTTGCCGGTGTGGAACAGCTTGCCGTTCCGATCGGCGGCCTGGTCGAGATGAGAAAAAGCCCCTGACAGCCAAAGGTAACGATATATGAAATCAATAAAAAAAGGCAAGATAATCATTCTTAACGGCGTTTCAAGTTCGGGAAAAACAACGCTTGCTAAAGCAATTCAGGTTCGATCGCCGATTCCTCTTTACAAGTTGGATATTGACGATTTTATATTAATGTCACCGGAAAAGTTCAATGATTACGAACATAATGATTTCTCGGTGCAATATGCTTTTGCTTCAAAGATTTTCCATGTTGTCAAACTGTTTTCCGATATGGGATTTGATATGGTCGTCCCGCAAATGTTCTTTAAAAACACCGACACGTTAAAAGAGTTTAAGGTTTTATTGAAAGATTACCCTGTTTTAATTGTTAATATCACTTGTCCGGTTGAAGAACTGAATAAACGTGAATTATCAATAGGAGACAGAAACCCCGGAAGTGCAGAAGAACAGCTGCAGCTGCTGGAAACACAATTCGACAACAGTATAACGGTGAATACTTTTGAGAGCACGAACGAAGAATGTGCAGAAATGATAATTAAATCATTTCTATCTCAGAATTTGTGAGGGCAGTTATGAAAGTTGCGTTATGTATTGATACAGACTGGCTTCTTTCAGAGGAGGCATTCTTGCTCTATGCTTCTTGTATGTATCAACCAAGATATGAGAATTTCAAAAAACAGATGGAAGACTTATTAAACGATCAATCGGTGAAAGTATATGTATGCGAGAACCGAGGAAAGAAAACAGGCATGATGGTCCTGAAATACTCAGATTCTGTTGCTGAAATCATCGGAATTGCCGTGTCCGAAAAACTCCGCCGTCAAGGAATAGGAGGACACCTGATTCAATTTGTAATGGAATCTGAGAGCTTGGAAAGGATTCATGCACAGACAGACGACGATTCAGTTGGATTCTACCGCAAGTGTGGCTTTACCGAGGAAAGAATCGTAGTTGATTATCCTGATGGTTCTGTTGTCCGATATAACTGCGTTCTAAGCAAATAGACAACTCCCGGGTTGTGATATATACGGAGAAAAAATCATGAAATACGGAGAAAGCGCTTTTGATATTATCTATCTGCTGTTTGCGGTAACGGCGGGTATCTGTATTCTTTGCAGGCGGCGCGACCGGATCGGAACGCTGATGGGCTCTGCCGCACTGATCCTCGGTTGCGGGGATGCCTTTCACCTTGTTCCGCGGGTGCTTGATTATTTCATCGACGCGGATCTTACGGCATGGCTCGGTATCGGAAAGCTGGTGACGTCTGTCACCATGACGGTGTTCTACGTGCTGATGTACCTGCTGTGGATCAACGCTTACGGAAGGAAGAAAAACAAAGGACTGGGCGCCGCCGTTTATGCTCTTGCGGCGGTCCGCGTTATCCTGTGCCTGCTGCCGCAGAACAAATGGCTTGAAAACGACAGCCCGGTGGTCTGGGGCATCATCCGGAACGTTCCGTTCGTTGCGCTCGGCGTCATCATCGTGTGTCTTTTCTTCAGAACGCGGAAAGAGATCGGCACGCTCCGCCCTGTCTGGCTGCTTGTCTCGCTGTCGTTCCTTTTCTATATCCCGGTCGCTGTCGCAGCGCCGCTTCTGCCGATACTCGGCATGCTTATGCTCCCGAAGACGGTTTGCTATATGATCCTGATCGGCGTGTTTTTGAAATACTCAAAACAAATATATCAATCCTTCAGCAATCTATACCCCGGTGTTTACAGGTGAGTGATATGCGTGAATTGCAAAATGACCCCTTTTATGAAATGATAGGGAACTACAAAAACTGTATTATCGACTATTGCCTCATCGAAGATGATACGCCTTATCAGGGTGAGCGTTCGCATAAAGACGCAGTCCTCTTTGCAATGCTCAAAGTGATAGAACGGGATATCGATACGCAGTTAAAAACGGAGATCGGGTATCGTCGGGAAGTCCGGGCTGAACCGTTCCCATGGAATCTGGATATAGGGAAAGCAAAGGCCCGTCAGATCGATCCGGCAGCTTTATTCCATGTACCTGAGAACCTGCAAAAGAACCGTGTCGGCCGATGGTCCTATGACTGCGGATTACCGGATCCCTTAAAAGGCGAACAGATCCCATACTGGTATGCTTTCTGGGAAACCCCGCATACATCAGGATACGGACCGGATGAATTTCGTAAGGTCAATTCCGTATTGTTCCCGGAGGGAACGGATGAACTGGAAGTCTATGAGTGGACGACGGATTGGTCTAACTATTTTGACGACGGCCGTGAATGGTGGGGCACGGCGTGCTGGAGCGCATATGACAAACGCATGAACAGATACGTCGTAATAATGGCGGCAACAACGGATTGACAATTCCGTTTTGCTGAGAAGTGAACAGAAAAAAGCCCGGAAAAATCGGGAATTGTCAGATAAAATCCGGTTTGTCGGGTTGTACGGCGCGTACTTTCAGAAGAGCTTACCATGGGGAAAGTGCTTTGAAAACGGTCAGCGGAAAACAAATAAGGCCTCGGAAAAGTTCATTTCCGGGGCCTTTTCGTATTTTCACGGGTTATTTCCGTGGCCAATCGTGTGAAAGCTGTTTTTGTCTGATTTTTAACTGTAGATCTGGCTCCAGGCGGCGTCTACGCTGTTTGCCGTTCCGGCGAAAGGATTCGCAGCAAGAAAATCATCCGTCCGGACAACGATCGAAACAGTCGCCGTGTTGTTCGTGTAGAATTCCGTCGTATACAGCACAAAATACTCCGTGCCGTTTTCGTCCTTGATGAGCGCGGCGCCGGAACCTTTTTCATCGTAGGGATCTTTCCGGGTGTCTGCGATCTCCAATCCGTCAAAAACAGCGGAAAGCGCCTCCTGCCCGTCTGTATATTCTCCCTTAACGTTAAAGGCGACCGCCATCTTCGCGAGTTCGCCTTTGCCCGCGGATTTAATATCCTCATAGCTTCTGTAATCCGTCGTGCTGTTATACACCTGGATATAGTCGGCCAGATAGTTTTTCTGGAAGCCGCTTGATTTTCCCGAATCTCCGAAGCCGCTCATCACATAATCGTCTTCATACCACGCAAAGCCCTGTTCCTCAACAAGGGATACGAATTCCTCGCCGGACAGTTCAAGGAAAGCACGGAACAGCACGGCGCCGTTTTGGAAATAAGGCGATTCTTCCGCGGTCTGTTCCGCAGCCGTCTCGTCGGCAATTGTCGTTTCGTCGTTCTGAGCGGGCTCGGTCACCGTATCGTCTGCGCCGGTCTCCGAACCGTCGTTTTTCCCGGAACCGCCGCATGCGGCAAGAGCGAACAGCAAAGATGCTGCAATCAGCAGGGCTAACAGTTTTTTCATGATCATGATACTCCTTTGAACCGTATATTGTTTACTGTGTCATTATACATCACCTTCGCCGGAAAGGCAAGAAGTATTTCAAACTCTACCGACGGGCGAACCGACTTGAACCTCAGGTTATTGCAATCTGCCCACCAAAGAGTAAGCCGGCCCGCGGGAGGTATCCGTCGAATAAAAAACAGGGGCTGCTGCCGATCCCGAAACGGGAACCGCAGCGGCCCTTGTTTAGTTTTATAAACGTATCGGTCGGTCAGACACGGGATACGGTGAAAAGCGAGTAGAAATACCAATTCGATGCTGTTTTATCTACCGACAGTATGATTTTCGTGCAGGGATACCACGATCACAACGTGGTTACGCACACTGTTTCCCGCGGAAACTTTCACACATTCGGCAAAACAGATTTGCGCGATCGCTTCAGTAAAATCCGGGCGATTTCTGGCACAGAAAAAATCACTGGGCACAAAAATGGGCACAAACCTGTTTTCGGGGTGATTTTGAGTCGTTTTTTCAGGGCACAAAAAAAGCCGCAACCCCTTGATTTATAAGGGATTGAGGGATGGAGCTGGTGGTCAGAATCGAACTGACAACCTGCTCATTACGAAAGCCGGATCGAGCCGTTTTCACGTGTGTGCACATGTGCCCGCAAGCGGCTGTACGTAAGGGTTTTCGGGCATTTTGGCCTTTTCACGGATTCACGCAGATTTCCGCGAAAAACCGCAAAAGTGGCAACAAGAATCGCTTTTAGGGGTGTGTTCAGCTTGGCGATTTTACCGTGGAATGTCGAAATAGCATCTGAAAAAACAAACGGAAGATCGCTGAACAAAAAACCGTATTATTCCCAGGAAAGCGTTTGGCAACGTTTTGTAATGAGCGCCCGGAAGACCTGTTTCATTTCCTCCGGAAGCAATGAACTGCCGCACAGTGCAAGCAGCTTCTGTTCTTTCGCAAGCAGCCGGGCGATCATTTTTTCCGCGGCGGTGCGGGAGATGCCGCAGGCGTCGGCGAATTTCAGAAAATCTCCCCTGCGCAAATTTGCTTTCTTGCCGTTCATTGTGAGGGCGAACTGCTCTTTGTCCTCCGGCATGATCACGTTGACGGGCAGCAGGTCGTATGCGGGCGAAAGGATGTATTCGCCGCTGTTTTCCGCCGTCTCAATCAGGGAAAAATTCTTGAGGTGCATATCGGAGTTCCCGGTCATAAAGCAGAATACAAGACGCGCGAAAAGCTCCGCCAGATCGAACGCCCTGCGCGAGGAATACCGCTCTATGATCTTCGCGCAGCGCTCATAGGAGCCCTTATACTTATCCGCGGTCAGACGCAGATCAAGCTGGCAGAAATCCTCCATGGCGAGCATGGAAACGGCGCTCTTTTCTATCACACGGTCCACACGTTTTGTGATATACGCGCAGCTGCCGCCTTCTGCGATCAGCGCGTGCGGAACGGTCGCGATCCAGCAGACATCAGCCATGTGCATCACAAGCTGTTCCGATTCCGGCAGCGCGGTGAACTCCTCCGTTTGCGGTTTCAGGATATAACCGGTCGGGAAGTTTACCAGGGTCAGCCGCGGCTTTTCCCCATCCGAAAACAGATGCAGGGACAGCTTTTTCTGTACGCCGGGAACGGTCAGTCCCTTGCCGACGCTTTCTGTGACGATGGATTCCAGCGTTTGATTGTCGATTTCGATCTCCGGAAGCACAGGGGTACCGAAGAACCGCTTGATACAGCTTTTGTGCCACCCGGAGCCGTCGTCGGCTTTCAGCGGTTTCCCACAGCATAAACAGTTCATACGCGTTCCTCCCTGATCTGGACGTTGCCGATGGCGTCTTTGCACGCGACAAGCAGCAGCCCGAAACGGTCGTCCCGGCTGATCTTCCAGTTGCGGCTTACTACGCTGAGCAGCCAACCTTCGGGGATCAGGCCGTCAAAAAACGAAAACAGCGTTTTGGAAGTATACTCCTCAGCCGACAACGGCAGCGTCAGAGAAACCGGGCTTGCATTCTCGTTGGCGAGATATTGCGGATCATAGGCGAAGGCGTAGCCCTCGTCCGTTTCAGCCAGCGTCCCGGCAAATGCGCCGCGAACATATACGTAAGCGGTACGAAATGCGCTCATGCTTCCTCATCCCTTCGCTCGATTTTTCCCGGCACGGCTTCCATACCGAACATGCCCAGCGCAACGTTGACCTTATCCATCCGGACGGT
>CAMVBR010000065.1 GCA_947165755.1 uncultured Clostridia bacterium | reverse complement strand
GCCGTGGTGCGCACGGAGGAGGAGAACGCATGAGCAGATTCTTCAGCGAAAAATATAAAGACCTTACGCCCTATACCCCCGGCGAGCAGCCGCAGGATATGCAGTACGTAAAGCTCAATACCAACGAATCGCCCTTTCCGCCCTGCGAGGCGGTGATCGCCGCGGCTGCCGTAAGCGCGGAAAGCCTGCGCCTGTACCCCGATCCGGACTGCAAGGCGCTCGTGAACGCCCTTGCCTCCGTTTACGGCGTTTCGCCCGCGCAAATCACCGTGAACAACGGCTCCGACGAAACGCTCAACTTCGCCTTCATGGCCTATTGCGACGCCGATCACCCGGCGATCTTTCCCGATATCACCTACGGGTTTTACTCCGTGTTTGCCGCGCTGAACGGCGTTCCCTACGAGGAAGTGCCGCTGAAGGCCGATTTCAGCATCGATCTTGAGGCGATCATGGCCTCTCGCGCCACGGCCTTCATCGCCAACCCCAACGCCCCCACCGGCATCGCGCTCTCTTTGGCCGAGATCGAAGCGCTGCTGCGATCGAACCCCAACCGCGTAGTTGTGGTGGACGAGGCCTACGTGGATTTCGGCGCGGAAAGCGCCGTGCCGCTCGTCAATAAATACGATAACCTGCTGGTGGTGCAAACCTTTTCCAAATCCCGCTCCATGGCGGGGGCCAGGCTGGGCTTCGGCATCGGCAGCGCGGCGCTCATCAAGGACCTGAACACCATCAAGTATTCCACCAATCCCTATAATATCAACCGCGTTACCGCGGCGGCGGGCAGGGCCGCGCTGGAAAACGAGGCCTATACCCGCGAAAACTGCCGTAGGATCATGGAGAACCGCGCCTTTACGGTGGCGGCGCTCGAAAAGCTGGGGTTTGCCTGCACCGATTCCAAGGCAAACTTTATCTTCGCCGTCCACCCGAAGATCGACGGCAAATTCCTGTATCTGGAGCTGAAGAAGCGCGGCGTGCTGATCCGCCATTTCGAGAAAGCGCGCATTGCCGATTATAACCGCATCACCGTGGGCAGCCGCGAACAGATGGAAATATTCCTTGCAAAAGTAAAAGAGATTCTGGAGGAGACGCTATGAGAACCGCCGAGATCGTAAGAACCACCAAAGAGACCGATATTCGCCTCGCGCTGTGCCTCGACGGCACGGGGAACGGCGTGATCGACACCGGCTGCGGTTTTCTCGACCACATGCTCACCCTGTTCGCAAAGCACGG
Source organism: uncultured Clostridia bacterium (assembly GCA_947165755.1). Taxonomy (GTDB): domain Bacteria; phylum Bacillota; class Clostridia; order Oscillospirales; family Acutalibacteraceae; genus RUG806. Next base: position 8,094 of record CAMVBR010000065.1, on the reverse strand, counting down.
GCGGTTCGATCTTTCCGTAAAATGCGCCGGCGATACCAACGTGGATTATCACCACACCACCGAGGATATCGGCATCGCCCTCGGGCAGGCCTTCAAGCAGGCGTTGGGCGAAAAGCGCGGCATTCTGCGCTACGGCAGCTTCCTGCTGCCCATGGACGAGGCGCTTATCCAATGCGCCGTGGATCTCTCGGGCCGCTGCTATCTTTCGTATAAAGTGGAGATCCCCACCGAAAAAGTAGGGGATTTCGATACCCAGCTTGCCGAGGAGTTCTTCTGGGGCTTTGCGCGCGCCTCCGAAAGCACGCTGCATATCCGCAAGCTGGAGGGCTTCAATTCACACCATATCATCGAGGGCACGTTCAAATGCGTTGCCCGTGCGCTGAAGGAGGCCGTTTCGGTCGATCCCGCGTACGCGGACGAGATCCCCTCCACCAAAGGGGTGCTGTAAATGATCGCCGTTGTGGATTACGGGGTGGGCAACCTCTTTTCGCTGGTTTGCTCCCTGCGGTATATCGGCGCCGAGGCCGTCGTTACAAGGGAAGCCGCCGCGCTCAGGCAGGCGGACCGCATCATTTTGCCCGGCGTGGGCGCCTTCGGCGACGCAGAGAAAAAGCTGCGAGAGACCGGCCTGCGGGAAACGGTGCTCGCCGAGGCCGGCGCGGGAAAGCCGCTGCTCGGCATTTGCCTCGGTATGCAGCTCCTGTTTGATAAAAGCTATGAGTTCGGCGAGCACAAAGGCCTCGGGCTCATCCCCGGGGCGGTGCGGCCCTTAACGGATATCGTGCCGCCGGAATACAAGATCCCCCAGATGGGCTGGAACGCCCTGCGCTTTCCGCACGGCAAACACCCGCTCTTCAAATACATAAACGAGGGCGACTTTGTGTATTTCGTGCATTCCTACTATGCCGCCGGTTGTGATGATTTCGTGATCGCCGATACCGATTACGGCGCGCCCGTGACCGCCGCCGCGGCGAAGGGGAACGTGATGGGCTGCCAGTTCCACCCCGAAAAAAGCGGGGCGGTGGGGCTCGCCATTTTACGCGCGTTTTGTGAAACGGAGGAATTCAAATGCTGATCTTTCCCGCCATCGACCTGTTCGGCGGCAAGGCCGTGCGGCTTTATAAAGGCCGCTATGAGGATATGACCGTCTATTCTTCCGATCCCCCCGCCGTGGCGCTGGATTTCAAAGCGAAGGGCGCAAAATATGTCCATATCGTGGATCTCGAGGGCGCCAAGGAGGGGAGCACCCCCAATTTCGATACCGTGTGCGCCATCAAAAAGCGCAGCGGCCTGTTTTGCGAGATCGGCGGCGGTATCCGCGGCATGGATACCGTGGAGCGCTATCTTTCCGCCGGGATCGACCGTGTGATTCTCGGCACCGCGGCAATCGAGGACGAGGCGTTTCTGTTGGCCGCCGTGAAGGAATACGGCGAGCGCATCGCCGTAGGGGCGGATCTCAAGGACGGCTTCGTTGCGGTGAAGGGCTGGCTTGAGACCAGCGCCGTAACGGCGGAAGATTTCTTCGCCCGCATGGAGCGCATCGGCGTGAAAACCGTAATATGCACCGACGTGAGCCGCGATGGGGCCATGCAGGGCACGAACCTGCCGCTGTATCAAACGCTGAGTGAAAAATATCGCGTGAATATCACGGCGTCCGGCGGCGTTTCCAGCATGGCGGACGTAACGCGGCTTGCCTCCATGGGCCTTTACGCCGCGATCATCGGCAAGGCCTACTATACCGGGGCCATCGATCTCAGAGAGGCGGTGAAGGCGGCGCGATGCTGACGAAACGAATCATTCCGTGCCTTGACGTGCGCGCAGGCCGCGTGGTAAAGGGCGTCAATTTCGAGGGCGTGCGCGACGTGAGCTCCCCGGTGGCGCTGGCGAAGTATTACAGCGACGCGGGCGCGGACGAGCTGGTGTTTTACGATATCACCGCGTCCTTTGAGGAGCGGGCGCTGTTTACGGATATCCTCACCGAAACTGCGAAAAGCGTGTTCATCCCCCTCACCGTGGGCGGCGGCATCAATACCGTGGCGGATTTCGACCGTGTCCTGAAATGCGGGGCTGATAAGGTGAGCGTGAATTCCGGCGCGATCCGGAACCCCGACCTGATCTATGATGCTGCCAAGCGCTACGGCTCCCAATGCGTGGTGCTCTCGGCGGACGTGAAGCGCGTAAACGGCGTTTACCGCGTGTTCGCCAAGGGCGGCCGCGAGAATACGGGGCTGGACGCCCTTGAATGGCTCCGGCGCGGTGAAGAAAACGGCGCGGGCGAGATCGTGCTCAACTCCATCGATACGGACGGCGTGAAGCGGGGCTTCGATCTTGAAATGCTGGCCGCCGTCTGCGAGATCGTGCATATCCCCGTGATCGCCTCGGGCGGCGCCGGGCGCGCGCAGGATTTTATCACTCTGTTCCAAACCCTTCCCAAGGTGGACGCGGGCCTCGCCGCCTCCATCTTCCACTTCGGCGAAGTAAAAATCAAAGACCTGAAGCTGCTTATGAAAGAAAACGGCGTGCCCGTAAGAATATAGGAGAAACGTATGCGCAATATCGACGAACTGAAATTTGATGAAAAGGGCCTCATCCCCGCCATCGTGGTGGACGCGGTCTCGAAAAAAGTGCTCACGCTGGCGTATATGAACCGCGAGAGCCTGATGATCTCCATGGAAAAGGAGCTTACCTGCTTCTGGAGCCGCTCGCGGCAGGCATTATGGCTCAAGGGCGAAACCAGCGGCAACTACCAGCATATCGTATCCATCACGGCGGATTGCGATAACGACGCGCTCGTTGTGCTGGTGGAGCCGGACGGCCCCGCCTGCCATACGGGCTCCTTCAGCTGCTTTACGCACCCGGTTTACGAGAGCGAAGCGCGGCATGAATTCTCTTACGAAATGCTCATGGAGCTGATCAAGGGCAGAAAGGAAGAGAAAAAAGAGGGCTCCTACACCACCTATCTGTTTGAAAAGGGGCTCGATAAGATCCTGAAAAAGGTGGGCGAGGAATCTACCGAGGTGATCATCGCCGCCAAGGATCGAGATAAAAAAGAGACCGTGTACGAGATCGCCGACCTTGCCTACCACGTGATGGTGCTCATGATCGAGGCGGGCATCTCGCTGGAGGATATCCATAAGGAGCTTGCCTCCCGCCACGTGATCGATCACAAGGTAAAGCAGGAGAAAATGACCTCATGAGCAAAACCGATTTTCACATGCACACCGTGTTTTGCGACGGCAAAAACACGCCGGAGGAGATGGTGCGGGCCGCCATAGAAAAGGGGATGGCCGCCGTGGGCATTTCGGGCCACTCCCATACGTGGTTCGACGAGAGCTACTGCATGGCAAAAGAAAAGCTCCCCGCGTACCGCGCCGAGCTTACCCGCCTGAAAAGCGTTTACGCGGACCGCATCCGCGTGCTGTGCGGCATTGAGCAGGATTTTTATTCGGAAACCCCCGCCGTCGGTTACGATTACGTGATCGGCTCGGTGCATTATTTCCGCCTCGGCGACGAATACTTTGCGGTGGACGAGGGCAACGAAAACCACCGCCGCGCGGCGGAGAAATACTTTGGCGGCGATCTTTACGCGCTGGCGGAGGAATACTACCGCACCGTGGGGCTGCTGCCCGAGAAAACCGGCTGCGATTTCGTGGGGCATTTCGACGTGCTTACAAAGTATTACGACGCCGATCCCGAGCTGGACGTGACCCATTCCCGCTACCGCGCCGCGTGGCAAAGGGCCGCCGACCGGCTGATCGAAGCGGGCTTGCCCTTTGAAATGAACACCGGCGCCATAAGCAGGGGCGTAAAAAAAGACCCCTACCCGAGCGAGGAGATCCTTTCGTATTTGGGGCAAAAGGGCGCTTCCGTTATATTTTCTTCGGACGCCCACGCCGCAGCCAATATCATGTTTGCCTTCGACCGGCTGCAGTCGCTTGCCGAAAAATACGGCCTTAACGTAGTTGAGATATAACAAAAAAACGTCGGAAAAATCCGACGTTTTCTTTTTTGCTTTTTTATTCTTCTTCGGTGCCGCCGAGGTTGCCCAGGATCTTATAGAGAAGATTATAAAGGGTAAGGCTCTCTTCCTGCGAAAGGTTCACGCAGGTGGAAACGTGCGAGGGAACGCTCAGGGCCTCGTCGCGCAGCGCCATGCCGCGCTCGGTGACTTCCACGATCAGCACGCGCTCGTCTTCCTTGGAGCGCTGGCGGGTCACGTAGCCCTTTTCGGCCAGGCTCTTGAGCACGGGGGTGAGGGTGCCGGAATCCAGATACAGCTTTTCGCCAATCTCTTTGGCGCTGATGGTCTTATATTCCCACATCACCATCATGGTGATATACTGCGTATAGGTAAGGTTGATCTCGTCGAGGAAGGTGCGGTATTTTTTAACCACTTCTTTGGCGCAGGCGTAAAGGGGGAAGCAAAGCTGATATTTCAGTTTAAGTGTGTCGTACTTGTTTTCAAATTTGAGTTCATCCATAATGCTGTTTATCTTCTCCTGAGTTTCTGATAAATTTTTTTTGCTTATAGTGTCGCCTGCGATTCGGTATAAGCCTTGCGCACCGCTATGGCAAGCTGGTCCGCGCATGAAGTGGGTCGGCGCCCGCAGGTATTTCCCCGAATCTTGCTTTCGATCTGATCTACGGTCCAACCGTCGAGGATCTTTGAGATCGCTTTCAGGTTGCCGTTGCAGCCGCCGATAAACGAGATGTTGGAGACCACGTCGCCGTCGAGGTCAAAGTCGATCTGCATCGAACAGACCATCTTGGGCGTAAAGGTATAGTGCATTCTGTTCTCCTCCTTCTTCCTTTATATTTTTCCTTCCTTAAATCTGATTGAAAAATTGCATTCAATCAGTCACGAAATATTTTATAATTATTTGGTGCTTATGTCAAGATTCTGTTTCCATTTTCTGTGAAAGATTTAACAAGTTTTTTCGCTTTTTTCGACGCACGCGGTTAATGTGTCGTTCAAAGTCTCCGCCCTCGATCAGCCTTGCCATTACAAGCTGTTCAAAGGCGGGAACGGTGCATGAAAGGACCCCGGCGTTTGTTTCAAAAGCGCTGAGAAGGGGGCCGGGAAGCACCAGATACCCCATGCGCATGCCGGGGGCCACGGTTTGCGAAAAGGTATTCATGTAGATCACGTTTTCCGCCTGCGACAGGGCGTAGAGCGTTTCCTCCGGCTTGGAGGAAAGGGTAAATTCCGATTCGTAATCGTCCTCCACGATATACCTGCCCGCCCGCTCGGCCCAGCGCAGATAACGCCGCCGTTTCGAGGCGCTCGCGGTAACGCCGGTGGGGTAGCTGCGGTAGGGGGTGATGTGCAGCACGTCCGCCGCCGAACGCTCCAGCGCAGCGGTGCGGATGCCGTCGTGCCCTAAGGGCAGCCGCTCCAGAGAAACGCCGTTGGCGGCGTAGATCGCCTCTATTTTTTCATAGGACGGCTGCTCTATGGCGTAGATCTTATCGCGCCCCAGCGTGAGCACGATCAGCGTATAGAGGTATTCCGCCCCCGCGCCGATCACGATCTGCTCCGGGCGCACCTGCATATCGCGGCTGCGGCGCAGGTACCCCGCAATGGCGCTGCGCAGCTCCTCTTCGCCGACGTTCGGGCCCTTCTGCAAAATATTTTCGCCGTAGTCGCTCAGCACCCGCCGCATGGCGCCCGCCAGCACCGAAAAGGGAAAGTCCGTTTCCGGCACGGGACCGTGCCCGTGGGGAACGGACGGGGCAGGGGATTCCGGCGCGCCGAACAGGTCGTTTTCGGTATAGCAAACGTAATACCCGCTGCGCTCGCGGGGCTCGATATAGCCCTCTTCCGAAAGCAGCGCCAGCGTATGCTCCGCCGTGATCACGCTCACGCCCGTTTCTTCGGCCAGCAGCCGCTTCGAGGGCAGCTTGCCCCCGTAGGGATAGGCCCCGGTCACGATATCGCGGCGCAGCTGTTTATAAAGCTGTAAATAGGCGGCGTCGCCGCCGGGATCAATACTGTATTTCATATCGCGCCTCAAACTGGTCATATAAAATAATATGAGATTGATTATTTTAATATATCCAAATTGATTGTATACTGAAACCATCAACGTTGTCAAGGAGGTTTTTTTATGGCCTATCAAAAAATTCTTACCGTGCAGGATATCTCCTGCGTGGGCCAGTGCTCGCTCACCGTGGCGCTGCCCATTCTCTCCGCCGCCGGCCACGAGACCTGCATTCTGCCCAGCGCCGTGCTCTCTACCCACACCGCCGGGTTCACGGGCTATACCTTCCGCGATCTCACCGAGGATATGCCCGCCATCACCGCCCATTGGAAAAAGGAGAACATCCGCTTCGGCGCGATCTATACCGGCTATCTCGGCAGCGCGGAGCAGATCGCCTACGTGAAGGATATGTTCGCCGGGCTCGGCACGGAGGACGTTATCACCTTCGTGGACCCCGCCATGGCGGATAACGGCAGGCTCTATCCCGCCTTCGATCAGGCCTTTGTGGAAGAGATGAAAACGCTGGCCTTTTCGGCGGATATCATTTTGCCCAACATCACCGAGGCCTGCTGCCTTACGGGGTACGAATACAAAGAGACCTACGACGAGGCCTATATCGACGGCCTGCTTGCCGCGCTCAGGGCCAACGGCGCCAAAACCGTGATCCTTACCGGCGTCGGCTTTACCCCCGATACCACCGGCGTTATGGTGCTGGAGGGCGATAATAAGCAGTATTATAAGCACCGCAGGATCTCCAAGGGCAGCCACGGCACCGGCGACGTATACGCCTCCGCCTTTGTGGGCGCGTATATGCGCGGCAAATCCGCCTTTGAAGCCGCCGGCATCGCCGCCGAGTATACGGTGCGCTGCATCGAAAACACCGTGGACGACCCCGACCACTGGTACGGCGTGAAGTTCGAGCCCGTGCTGCCGTATTTGATCGAAGCGCTAAAATAAATTTCAGTTTGTCGCTCCGCGACAAACTGAAATTCAGGTAAGAGGTAAGAGTGAATAGTGAAGAAGAAAGGGGCCTGCGGCCGGCATTTTAATAATGGGTAAGGGCGGAGCCCTTCCATCACTCTTCACTCTTCACTCTTACCTCTTCACTTTGGAATTTATCGCATCGAGCGATAAATTCCAATTTTACTCTATTCCCAACCTGAGCTTGCAGCTTTTCACCGTATTTTTCATCAGCATGGCGATGGTCATGGGGCCCACGCCGCCGGGCACGGGGGTAATAAACCCTGCGATCTCTTTGGCCGCCGCAAAATCCACGTCGCCGGCAAGGGAGCCGTCCGAAAGCCGGTTGATGCCCACGTCGATCACGGCGCAGCCCGGGGAGAGCATATCCGCCGTGATAAAGCCGGGCCTGCCCACGGCCGCCACAAGGATATCCGCCTGCCGGGTGATTTCGGCAAGGTTCGCGGTGCGGGAATGGCACACGGTGACCGTGGCGTTCTCCTTCAGCAGCAGCGCCGCGGCGGGCTTGCCCACGATGTTGCTGCGCCCCACCACCACGGCGTGTTTGCCCGCGATGGGGATTTTTTCGTATTTCAGCATTTCGATCACACCCGCGGGGGTGCAGGGCAGAAAGCAATCCTTGCCCGAGAGCATTTTGCCCACGTTCACCAGGTGGAAGCCGTCCACGTCCTTTTCTGGCAGAATGGCGCCGGTCACAGCGTCCTCGGCGATCTGCCCCGGCAGCGGCAGCTGACACAGGATGCCGTCCACATCGTCGTCGGCATTCAGCTCTTCGATCAACGCCAGCAGCGCCGCCTGCGCCGTATCGGCGGGCAGGGCGTATTCCAGCGACGTGATACCGCAGGCCTCGCAGGCGCGCTTTTTATTGCGCACGTAAACCTTGGACGCGGGGTCCTCCCCTACGATGATCACCGCAAGACACGGCGCCCGTCCCGCGGCGCGGCACCGCTCAGCCCCGGCGGCAGCCTTGGCCTTCACCGCCGCCGCGATCTCTTTTCCGTCTATGATTTTTGCACTCATACGTATCCCTCCGTTTGGGTTTATTGTACAGGGAAGACGGCGGTTTGTCAATAAAAATGCAGTTTGTCGGGGTGCTTGCGGCCACAAGGGTAGGGCGGCATTTTATGCCGCG
>CAMVBR010000064.1 GCA_947165755.1 uncultured Clostridia bacterium | reverse complement strand
GAGCTTACCGAAGCCCTCCAGTTCAACGCGCCCAAGATGTTTAAGTCCGCCAACGGCGACGATGCCTATACCGTAACGCTTACCGCGGATGGCAAGGCGGAGCTGCTCTCCAGAATCCTGGACTACGGCGTAAATCAGGTGATCTTCGGCGATAACTTCGAACAGCTCACCGAGCTGCTTGAAAAGCTGATCACGGACGACGATACCAGAGCCATGGCATTGGGTCTCCTTCGCATCATGAAGGATGCGGATAAGGACATTGCCGACTTCCACGGCATACACGACGTGGCGCTTGCCTCCCTGTTCTGGGTATTCTTCGGCGCCGACAGCGTGACCGACGCGGTATCCGACTTCTTCTACCGCTTCAAGGATTCCAACTGGTATGAGATCATCTTCATGATTTCCGAGAACGCACCCGATTACGTGGAGCGCGCAGGCTTCCTGCTTACGGAGGTTTATACGGTTGAGTATCCCGCGTTCCAGAAGATCCTTGCGGACCGCGAGGCCCTGCTGAAGCCGCCCTATGAGTACAATGAGGAAGAAAGAAAAGAAGCTGCCGGCATCGGCGCCCGCATCATCCGCTTCTTCCTGATCATCATCAACTTCTTCAAGAACCTTTTCAACAAATAAATCCAATTCGGGCCGGCGCCCCACCTCGGTGGGGCGCCGGTACTTTTTTCTTTGAAAATGCCGTTTTGATATTGCATTTTACGGAAAAATATTCTATGATATAAAGGACTATTTATGTGATTTGAAAAGAGAGATTATGGAGACCTACAGCGATATCAGATGTTTTCTTGTGGATATGGACGGCACCTTTTACCTGGGCGACGAGCTGCTGCCCGGCGCGCTGGAATTTGCCGAGGCGATTGAAAAAACCGGACGCCGCTTTTTCTTCTTTACCAACAATTCCTCGCATAACGAAGCGGAGCTGCTTGACCTCCTCCGCCGCCTCGGCTACGACCGCCCGGATATGCACGTGATCATTTCGTCCCACGTGGCCATCGATTACCTCAAGCGCAACCGCCCCGGCAGAAGGGTATACCTGCTCGGCAACGAAAACCTGATCAATGATTTTCTTGCCGCGGGCATCGAGCTGGACGATACGGATCCCGATATCGTCATGCTGGGCTTCGATACCACGCTCACCTATGAAAAGATCAACACCGCCGCGCGGTTTCTGGCGGCCGGCAAGGAATATATGGCCACCCACCCCGACGATAACTGCCCGCTGAAAAACGGCTTTATGGTGGACGCCGGTTCCATGATGGCCATGTTCAAGCAGTCCACCGGGCGTATGCCCTCGGTGATCCTCGGCAAGCCCTACGGCTATACGGTGGATTACGTAACGCACCTGATCGGCTGCAAACGGGAGGAGATCGCCTTCGTGGGCGACCGGCTTGCCACCGATATCGCCCTCGGCGCGCAGAACGGCATCAAAACCGCGCTGGTGTTTACGGGCGTTACGTCCCCCTCGCAGTATGAGCGCAGCGGCATCCGCGCCACGGCCACCTTCGATAACATCGGCGAGCTGGGCAAGGTGCTGCTTGAAAACCCGTACGTCGGGTAACAAAGAATCGGAAAAATAAACTCACGGAGGTAATGATATGTCAGAAGAGATCAAACGCAGCTGGTATAAGGAAATGGCCGTGTATCAGGTCTGGCCCCGCTCCTTTGCCGACGGCAACGGCGACGGCATCGGCGACCTGAAGGGCGTGCTGGAAAAGCTCGATTACATCAAGAGCCTCGGCGTGGACGCCATTTGGTTTTCTCCGCTGTATAAGTCCCCGCAGAAGGACTTCGGCTACGATATCGCCGACTACCGCGATATCCAGCCCGAATACGGCACGCTGGACGATTTCAAGGCCGTGCTCAAGGGCGCGCACGACAGAGGCATGCGCGTGATCATGGATCTTGTGGTGAACCACACCTCCGATCAGCACGAGTGGTTCAAGAAGAGCATAGAAGACCCCACCGGCCCCTATCACGATTATTATTTCTGGCGCAAGGGGAAGGGAAACCGCCGTCCGAACAACTGGATGAGCACCTTCGCCGGCCCCGCGTGGGAATATAACGAAAAGCTGGACGAGTATTACCTGCATCTGTTCGCCGTGGAGCAGCCCGACCTCAACCATGATAACCCGAGGGTGAGGGAAGAGGTCAAGGATATCATGCGCTTCTGGCTCGATATGGGCGTGGACGGCTTCCGCGAGGACGTGATCACCTTTATCTCCAAGCGCGAAGGGCTGCCCTCCAGCCCCTACTATTTCCCGATCGGCACCGGTATCGAAAACTATATGCACGGCCCGCATCTGGATGAATATCTGCTGGAATACCGCCACGAGGTGCTCGATAAATACGACTGCATGACCGTGGGCGAGGCCCCGATGATGACCACCAAAAAGGCGCTTCACCACATCGCCGAGGGGCCGAACCAGCAGCTCAACATGATGTTCCATTTCGAGCACATGGGCGCGGACTGCCTCTTTTACAGTTGGCTGAAAACGAAGTTCAGCCTGAAGAAGCTGAAAAAGGTGTATACCCGCTGGCAGAAGGATCTTTACGGCAAGGCATGGAACGCCCTGTATATTGAAAATCACGACCAGCCCCGTATCATCAACCGTTACGGCAGCCTGAAATACCGCGTGGAGAGCGCAAAAACGCTGGCCACTATGTATATCTGCCAGTGCGGCACCCCCTTCATCTATCATGGGCAGTAGATCGGCATGCTGAACCTGCCGCTGGACGATATCAACGACTACGTGGACGTTTCCACGCTCAATAACTATAAGGTGGCAAAGGCGCTGCTGGGCGAGAAGAAAGCCATGGAGCTGGTGCACTACGCCTCCCGCGATAACGCCCGCACCCCGGTGCAGTGGAGCAGCGAGAAAAACGCCGGTTTCACCACCGCCGATAAGCCCTGGTTCTTCGTGAACCCGAACTACACCGAGATCAACGTGGCCGCGCAGGAGGACGACCCCGATTCCATCCTGAATTACTACAGAAAGCTCATTAAATTCCGCAAGGAGCACGAGGTGATGATCTACGGCTCCTATGAGGAGTATTACGCGAACAGCGACGAGCTCTTCGTGTACGGCCGCTTCCTCGACGGCAAGAAGGCGTTGGTGATCTGCTCCTTCTCCGAAGAAAACGTGGCGTTCGCCGCCCCCGAGGGCTTCGATCTTTCCAAGGGTACGCTGGCGCTCTCCAACTACCATATATGCGGCGTGGTGAACAACGGCTTCACCCTGCGCCCCTACGAGACCAGAGTGTATATTTTTGAATGATGAAAAGAACGCAGGCTTATTATTCTTCCGATAACCGGATCAGCAAGATCTTTACACTGATCTGGACCCCCGAAACGGAACCGCTGAAGGGCGTGGTGCAGATCGCGCCCTCCTTCGGCGAGCATATCGGCCGGTACGACGAATTCGCGTCCTTCCTTGCGCAAAACGGCTTCGTCGTTTGCGGGGCCGACCACGTGGGCCACGGCGGCAGCGTGACCGCGCCCGAGGAGCTTGGGGCGGTGAACGACGACGCGCATCTCACCGTGGTGCGCGATATGGATACGCTGCAGCGCATCATGCACAAGCGTTACCCCGACCTGCCGTATTTTCTGCTCGGCGCGGGCGTCGGGTCCTTTGCCGCGCGCATTTACGCGGGCGCGTTCCCGCAAAAGCTGACCGGCGCGGTGTTTATGGGCACGAGCCAGATCCCCGATTTCGTGTGGGCGCTCTCGGACCCGCTGCAGGCGCTCTTGGAACGGCTGCCCGCGAATCTCTCCTCCGCCGCCGCGCCGGACGTGCTGTTCGGCAAGCTGACCATGCGGCTGTATAAAGACAACAGCGAGCTTTCGTGGCTGAGCGTGAACGAAGAAAACCTGATCGAGTATATCACCGATCCCTGTACCGGCTTCCCGATGACGCGCCAGCTCACCGCCGCCATGCTGCAGCTTTTGCTGCGGGGCAGCCATGAAAAGAACGCCAACGCCCTGCCGCCGGAGTTCCCCGTGATGTTCGTTTCCGGCGCAAAGGACAGCTTCGGCTTTTTCGGCCGCGGCGTGATCAGGGCAAGCGACCTCTACGCCGCCGCGGGGCTTGCGCCCGAGGTGATCCTTTACCCCACCGACCGGCACGAGATTTTGCACGAGGACGACCGCGAGCGGGTATTCGTCGATATCCTTCGCTTTCTCGATGCAGCGACCGCGCAATAAAGTACCGTTCGGCATTAAAATATACATTTATCAATAAAGTATAACAGGAATAAAATATGGCGCTTGTAAAAATGAAACCGCTGCTCGAGGCGGCGGAAAAAGAAAACAGAGCTGTCGGCGCGTTCAGTGTGGGCAACATGGAAATGGTGATGGGCGCGGTGAGGGCCGCAGAAGAAACGAATACGCCGATCATTCTGCAGATCGCCGAGAAGCGGCTGCTGAGTTCCCCGCTGGAGCTGATGGCGCCCATGATGGTATCCGCCGCGCAGCGCGCGAAGGTGGATATCGCCGTGCATCTCGATCACGGCCTCACCATAGAATGCGTAAAAGCCGCCCTTTCGTTCGGCTTTACCTCGGTGATGATGGATTGCTCCCTGCTGCCGCTTGAGGGCAATATTGAAAAAACGAAAGAAGTGGCTGCGCTCGCTGCCGAAACCGGCGCCACCGTAGAAGCGGAGCTGGGCGTTGTGGGCGGCAACGAGGGCGATACGGCCGAGCATAAGATCTTATGCACCGACCCCGCCGCGGCAAGCAGGTTTATCAGGGAAACGGGCATCGACGCCCTTGCGGTGGCCATCGGCAACGCCCACGGCAACTATCCCGTGCTGCCCGAGCTGCGCTTTGATATTTTGGAGGAGATCGACCGCGTGACCGACGTGCCTCTGGTGCTGCACGGCGGCACCGGCATTACGGACGACATGTTCCGCAGGGCCATTTCCCTCGGCATCCGCAAGATCAATATCGCCACTGCCAGCTTCGACGCACTTGCGAAGGCCGCAAAGGCCTACGGCGGCGGGGTGGATACGCCCGATTATTTCGCGCTTTCCGCCGCCTGCGCCGAAGCCGTTTACGAGAACGTGAAGCGGCATATTCTTGTTTTTAATAACCGATAAGAAAGGACCGGTATTATGAAATATATCGAATTTGACAAATCCAAAAAGTACGATCTGATCCTTGTGGGCCGCGTGGCCGTGGATCTGAACCCCGTGGATTACTACTGCCCGCTGAACGAGAGCACCACCTTCAAGCGCTATCTCGGCGGTTCCCCCGCGAATATCGCCGTGGGACTTGCGCGTCTCGGCAAAAAATGCGGCTTCATCGCCCGCGTTTCCGACGACCAGCTCGGCACCTTCGTTACCGATTTCTTTGATAAAGAGGGCATCGATACCTCCCATATCGTGCGCTGCAAAAACGGCGAAAAGATCGGCCTGACCTTTACCGAGATCAAGAGCGAGACCGAATCCAGCATCGTGATGTACCGCAACGAGGCCGCCGACCTGAAGCTGGAGCCCGCGGACGTGGACGAGGACTATATAAAGCAGGGCGCCGCCGTGCTGATCTCCGGCACCGCACTGGCCGAGAGCCCCTCGAGAGAAGCCTCCCTCAAGGCGATGCTGCTGGCCAAGAAGAACAACATCCCCGTGATCTTCGTGCTGGATTACCGCGCCTACAACTGGAAAAACAACGACGAGATCGCCGTGTATTACTCCCTCGTGGCCGATAAAGCCGATATGATCATCGGTTCCCGCGAGGAATACGACTACGCCGAGCGTCTGCTTAGCCTTGACGGCACCGACCTTACCTCCGCCGCCTACTGGCAGGGTAAGGGCGCAAAAATCGTGATCGTGACCCACGGCAAGGCCGGTTCCACCGCCTACACCTGCGATGGGCAGAGCTTTTCCATCAAGCCCTTCCCGGTAAAGCTGCTCAAGAGCTTCGGCGGCGGCGACGGCTATACCTCCGCCTTCCTTTACAGCCTCTTCGAGGGCAAGGAGATCATCGATTGCCTTGAGTTCGGCTCCGCTTCCGCCGCCATGCTGGTGGCAAGCCACGCCTGCAGCCAGGATATGCCCAATGTGGCGCAGGTGGAGGAATTCATCCGCAAGGAAAAAGAAGAATACGGCGAAATGGTCGCCAGAGTTTAATGCGGAATTCGGAATGCGGAATTGCAGGATCGGAGCGCCGCGCGTTTTTCGAAATTTCTCATTCCTCATTTCTCATTTCTCATTATTGGAGGAACCGAAATGTTTTTTTACCCGAAGTTTGATGAAAACAATTGTAAGACGCTGTGTGAGATGAACGGCCTCAACAGCGATATGCTGATGAATATTTACGTAAAACGTCTGGCCCCCGGCGAGAGCGTTTCGATCTGCGACGATAAGAACGAAACCGCCGTGATGCTGGTGGAAGGAGAGGTCGCCTTTGGCTGGAACGGGGAAGAGCGCACCGGCAAACGGGCCGATCCCTTCGAGAAAAAGCCCTACGCGCTGCACGTGCCGAAAAACACCGCAATCAAGGTGACGGCCCTGGCAGAAAGCGAGATCATTATTGAGCAGACCGATAACGATACCGAGTTCGCCCCGGTATTCTACGCGCCCGAGGATATCCTGTACCAGGAGTTCGGCAAGGGCCAGTGGGGCGGCGCGGGCCACCGCATCGTTTCCACCGTGTTCGATTACGATAACGCGCCCTATTCCAAGCTGGTGCTGGGAGAGGTGTTCACCCAGCCGGGCAAGTGGAGCAGTTACCCGCCCCACCACCACCCGCAGCCCGAGGTGTATTATTACCGCTTCGATCACCCGCAGGGCTTCGGCGCCTGCTACCTGGGGGATAACGTTTTCAAGAGCAAGGATGGCTCTTACGCCTGCATCGTGCCGGGCGACAGCCACCAGCAGGCCGCCGCGCCGGGCTATGAAATGTATTACGTGTGGATGATCCGCCATCTGGACGGCGATCCATGGTATAAAACCACCCGCATCGTGGATGAAGAACACGAGTGGCTGGTAAACGGATAAGAGGAGGAAATATCAATGCCTATCATGACTACCGCACAGGCGCTTGTGAAGTTCCTGGATAACCAGTACGTCTCCTTCGACGGCAAAGAGACCAAGTTCGTGGACGGCGTGTTCACGGTCTTCGGCCACGGCATCGTGGTCGGTCTCGGGCAGGCGCTGGATGAGGATCCCGGCCAGCTCCGGGTGTATCAGGGCAAAAACGAGCAGGGAATGGCGCACGTTGCCGCGTCCTTCGCCAAGCAGAACAACCGCCGCAAGATCATTGCCTGCGCGTCTTCCATCGGTCCCGGCTCCGCCAATATGGTGACCGCCGCCGCCACCGCAACGGTGAACAACGTGCCGCTGCTGCTGTTCCCGGCGGATACCTTCGCCTGCCGTCAGCCCGACCCGGTGCTGCAGCAGTTTGAGCAGACCGATTCGCTTTCCATCACCACCACCGACGCGTTCCGGCCCGTTTGCCGCTATTGGGACCGCATCACCCGCCCCGAGCAGCTCATGAGCGCCATGATCAACGCCATGCGCGTGCTCACCGATACCGCCAACACCGGCGCCGTGGCCATCGCCCTTTCGCAGGACGTGGAAGGGGAGAGCTACGATTTCCCCGAGAGCTTCTACGCAAAGCGCGTGCACAGGATCACCCGCATCGTGCCTTCCCCCGATGAGATCGCCGATATCGCCGAGATCATCGCCTCCGCCAAAAAGCCCCTGCTCATCGCGGGCGGCGGCGTAAGGTATTCCGAGGCGGGCAAGGCCGTGGAGGATTTCTGCGAGAAGTTCAATATCGCGCTGGCCGAAACGCAGAACGGCAAATCCGCCGTGCTCTCGTCCCATAAACTGAATCTGGGCGGCGTGGGCGTTACCGGCAACCTTGCCGCCAACACGATCGCCAAAGAGGCGGACGTGGTCATCGGCGTGGGCACCCGCTTCTCCGATTTCACCACCGCGTCCAAGTCCCTGTACCGCAGCGACGTGAAGTTCGTTACCATCAACACCGACCGGTTCGACGCTTATAAGCTGGACGCCGTGAAGTGCGTGGCGGACGCCAAGCTCGCCATTGCCGCGCTGGACGAGGCGCTCACCGCCAAGGGCTACCGCACCGCCTACACCACCGAGATCGCCGACGCGAAAAAGGCCTGGGCGGAGGAATGCGACAAGCTTGCCGCGTATACGTATAAAGAGGGCTTCGAGCCCATCATCAAGGCCCGCTACGAGCCCACCATCGAGGAATTCGTAAAGCTCTACGGTTCCGCCCTCACCCAGACGGAAGCGCTTTTCGCCATCCGTAAGCTGATCCCCGCCGACGCCATCGCCGTGGCCTCCGCCGGTTCGCTGCCGGGCTGCCTGCAGCGCATGTGGACCACCGACGCGCGCGACAGCTACAACATGGAATACGGCTATTCCTGCATGGGCTACGAGATCGCGGGTGCGCTGGGCTCCAAGCTTGCAGCGCCCGATAAGGAAGTGTATTCCTTCTGCGGCGACGGCTCTTACCTGATGCTCCATTCCGAGCTCGTCACCTCCATTCAGGAGGGCAAAAAGATCAACGTGCTGCTGTTCGATAACGCCGGCTTCGGCTGCATCAACAATTTGGAAATGGGCAACGGCATCGGCAACCTTGCCACCGAATTCCGCAAGCGCGATGAAAACGGCAACCTGCTGGGCGACCTGCTCGAGGTAGATTACGCCATGAGCGCCGCCGGCTACGGCTGCAAGACCTATCGCGTGCGCACCATGGAGCAGCTTGTGGCCGCCCTTGAGGACGCGAAGAAACAGACCGTATCCACGCTGCTGGATATCAAGGTGCTGCCGAAATCCATGACCGACGGCTACGGCGCATGGTGGCACGTGGGCCTGGCCTCCACCAGCAAAAAAGAGAGCGTGCAGGCGGCTTATAAAGTGAAAGCAGAAAATTTAAGCAAAGCGAGGAAATATTAAAATGCTGAACAAAGACAAAGTGAAACTCGGTATTGCGCCTATCGGCTGGACCAACGACGATATGCCCGATCTCGGCGCGGAGAATACCTTCCAGCAGTGCGTGAGCGAAATGGCGCTGGCCGGCTTTACCGGCTGCGAGGTGGGCAACAAGTATCCCAAGGATACCGCCGTGCTCAAAAAGGCGCTGGAGCTGAGACACATGCAGATCTGCAACGCATGGTTCTCCTCCTTCCTGCTTACCAAGCCCTACGAGGAAGTGGAAGCGGATTTCGTGAAGCACATCACGTTCCTGAAGGAAATGGGCGCGAAGGTGGTAGGTATCTCGGAGCAGAGCTATTCCATTCAGGGCACCGATAAGCCGATCTTTGAGGCAAAATACGTAATGAACGACGCCGAATGGGACGTGTTCTGCAAAGGCCTCAACCGCCTCGGCAAAACCGCGAAGGATATGGGCATCGCCTTAACGCTCCACCATCACATGGGCACCGTGGT
>CAMVBR010000063.1 GCA_947165755.1 uncultured Clostridia bacterium | reverse complement strand
AGGATATACACCTCGCCGCCGGGGGCCTTATCGCCCGCCGCCACGGTGCCGTAGGCCACGTCGCGCACGTCCACGAAATTGTAGCCGCCGAAGGTCATGGTGATGGGGAAATTGCCCTTGGAGAACATACGGATCATGCTGCCCACGGAAGAAACCTTGAAATCGTAGGGGCCCATGCAGGCCGAGGGCTGGCATACCACCGTCTGCACGCCGCCGCGTCCGTTGGCGTCCAGCACCATTTGGGTGGCCTCCGCCTTGGTTTTTGCGTAGGCGCCCTCGAGCTCGTTGGGATCGTAGTGATACACCTCGTGCATCACCTGATTATCGGGCAGGGGGACGTAGGTATCCACCGAGCTCATATACACCAGCTTTTTCACGCCCATTTTGCGGCAGGCGCGGATCACGTTGCGGGTGCCGTTGACGTTCACGTTGTAAACGAAATCCTCGTTTCCAGGCTTGATCTCCACGCAGCCCGCCACGTGATACACGATATCGCACCCCTCGAAGGCGCGGATGAGGCTCTCGTAATCGGTGATATCGCCCTTGCGCTTATCGCAGCGCAGGCCGTCGAAAATATCGCTGTCTTTGCGGATGAGGATGCGGATCTCCTTATCCTCGTGCTTTTGCAGCTCCTTCAATATGGCGTAGCCCACGTGACCGGTGGCGCCGGTGAGGCAAACGGTTTTCTTCTCCATAAGTTATCTCCTGTTATATATTTCAGATTTAAAATTCCGTCAAAACCACGGTAATGTCGTTTACGTTCGTGCCCGTGGCCCCGGTGACGATCAGATCCCCGGCGGCGGAAAGCGCGGCGTAGGAATCGTTATCCGCCAGCGCCGCCTCGGGCGAGACGCCCGCCCGGGTCATTTTGCCGTAGGTTTCGCCGTCCGCAATACCGCCGGCGGCGTCCGTGGGGCCATCCGTCCCGTCCGAGCCGACGGACAAAAAGCAGACGTTTTCTTTGCTCTTCAATTCGATGGCCGCCGTGAGCGCCATCTCCTGATTGCGGCCGCCGCGCCCCGTTCCGGTGAGGGTGACCGTGGTTTCGCCCGCGTAAAGATACGCCCGCTTGCCGGGGGCATGGGGCACACGGGCAAGAATGGCCCGGGCGGCGTCGCGCGCCTCCCCGGTGAGGCTGCGGCTGACGATCTTTGTATTGTAGCCCAGCGCCTCGGCCTCGGCCCTTGCGGCCTCGCATAAAATATGGATATCCCCCACGAAATAATAGCCGCCGTCGTTGATTTGCAGCGTTTCTTTTCGCGTGAGCAGCGGTAGGATCTCCGGCAGATCGGGCAGGTATTTTTCGGCGGCGGCAAGCACGACGGCATCCGGCGTTTCATCGGGCACGGTGGGCCCGGAGGCGATCACGCCCTTATCGTTGGAGAGCACGTCCGAAAGCGCCAGCGTGATCACCCTTGCGGGGTAGGCCGCGGCAGCCAGACGCCCGCCCTTGACCAGCGAGAGCCGTTTGCGCACGGCGTTGATCTCTTCGATGGAGGCGCCCCTCGCCAGCAGCTTTTTCGTGACCTCGCGCTGCAGCGCCGGGGGAACGGTGCTTTTTTCCATGAGCGCGCTGCCGCCGCCCGAGAGCAGCACCGGCACGGTATCGGTTTCATGCAGCCCCGAAACGAGGGCGAGGGCCCGCTCCGCCGCGAGAACGCTGTTTTCGTCGCTCACCGGGTGCGCAGCCTCGATACAGGTAAAGGCGGGGCTGCAAAAAGCCCCCAGATGATCGTATTTCGTAACGAGCAGACCGGCCTTCAGGCGGGGGCCGAACACGTCCGCCGCGGCCTCAGCCATGGGCACGGCCGCCTTGCCCACCGCGATCACAACGGGGCTGCCCTCCAAAGCGAGCGCCCGCAGGCAGCGCAGGGTATTCTCATAGGGCAGCGCGCCGCGGATCGCCGCCAGCGCGATGCGTTTTGCGTCTTCCTTCAGGCTCATAAGCTGACGGTCACGTGCAGGTTATCGGGCGCGGACGGGTGCACGAGCTCCTCCATGAGCGCCTCGATCTGATCGGTGGTACGGTATATTTTTTCTTTTTTGGCTTTTTTCATCGGCAGCTTTGAGATCACGCGGCGGGGCAGGGTGCTCACGTCCAGCGCGACGGTTTTTACGGCCTCGGGCATATCCCGCGCGATATAGGAGCCGTCGAACAGGCAGAGGAAAATATCGATGATATGGGGCAGCAGGGGCTCGTTTTTGAGGGCCTTGACCGCCTTGCGGTCCACGCCCCTGCCGAAGGTGAGGAAATTCACGATGCGGCCGGCTTTGCCCACCTTGATTTTGAGCGCGGTGCGGGCGAGGCGGCGGATGAGGAAATACACCTTATCGTAGGCGCCGAAGCGGATGCCCTCGGCTGCCAGGCGCTCGCGCAGGTCCTCTTTATCGGAGGCGGCGGCGTTCAGCAGGTTATAAAGCACGGCGGCGGAGTGCTCCTTGAAAAAGGGCGCCCCGTAATCCTTCCCGTTATAGGTGAAGCCCCGCAGAAATTCCACGTCGATGGCGGCGACGCCGTTTTCCACGGTGACGTAGTCGATCGGCGCGGGGTAGCCGCACAACGACCCCACGTTCACCTGCGTTATCTTATTCCCGGCGGGGGACACGAATTCGCTGGTGCGCTGAAAATGGGAGTGCCCCACGAAAATCAGCCGCAGGCCGGCGTCCGCCAGCCGGGCGGCGACGGCTTCCCTGCCCCCGATGCTCTGGCCGTTGTTGATGAGCGGCGAAACGTTGGGCAGCAGCAGATGGTGCTCGGTGGCGATCACGTCGCACCCCGCGGCCTTCGCGGCGGCGATCTGCGCTTCCATCCACGCAAGGTGCGCCTCGCTGTAGCCGGAACTGCCCCCGGGGCCGTCCGCATCGTCGTTGACGGCCAGAAGCCGCAGCGTTTCGCTCACCTGATAGCAGCGGGAATGAAAGCCGTGCCCGTTTTCGTAGGCGGAGACCACCTTGGATTCGCCGATATCGGCATAGAAGGCGTCCAGCGCGGCGGCGTCGAGGGCGGGCACGTCGTGGAACACCTCGTTCCCCACAAAGCGGCGGGGATTGCCGTTGGTGCACCAATCGTGGGTGGAGGTGATCAGATACAGGGGCTTTTCCTTCAGGAACCCGTCGATCTTTTCACGCATCTCCTCGTGGCTGCACCGCTCGCCGTTGTTGGTGATATCGCCCGAGATCACAACGGCGTCCACGTCGCTGCGTTTCAAAAGGTCAAAGGCGGCGTCCACCACCGCGCCGGATTCCGCCAGACACTTCTGGTCGGACCCGCTGCGGAGCTCGTAGGCGCGGCCCTCCGTGCCCAATTTGGGGGAATAATAATGGATATCCGAAATGAAAGCGAGCTTCGTTTTTCCCATAACGTTCTCCTCAAAAATGAACCGTGTGTGAATTAATTGTATCTTATTCTTTAATAAATGTCAAATATTATCGCGTGAGCCCCCGCAGGAAGCGCACGGCCAGGGCGATATCGGCGGCGGGGTCGTCGCCCACCTCGCGCTCGATGGTGAGATAGCCGCGGTAGCCGATCTCCTCCAGCGCGGCAAGGTACGCCGGGAAGGGCACGCTGCCCGCACCCAGCGGCACCTCCTCAAAGCTGGGAGAGGTGACGAGGGAATCCTCTTTGACGCCGTAGATCATTTCCGGGTCCTTATCGTAGAGCTTGACGCCGTCCTTGGCGTGGGTATGCACGATATACTCGCGCAGGTTATACACGGCCTGCACGGGGTCGTCGCCCGTGACCATCACAAGGTTGGCGGGGTCCAGATTGACCGAAACGCCCTTGGAATGGAGCGAATCGAGAAAGCCCTTCAGCGTGAGGGAGGTCTCGGGCCCGGTCTCCACGGCGAAATGCGCGCCGATGGAATCTGCGTAGGCAGCCAGCGCGCCGCAGGCCTCCTGCATAATGCCGTAGCGCGGGTGCGCCGGATCGGCGGGCACCACGCCGATGTGGGTGGTGACGATATCGGTTTCCAGATCCTTGGCCAGATCGAGAATGCGCTTGGATCTCTCGATCAGCGCAGGGTTTTTCTCGGGGCGGTGGAAGCCGCAGCCCAGATCGCCGCACAGGGCCGATACCTTCAGCCCGAGGGACTTGATGTAATCCAGCAGCTCGCGCCGGGCGGCGGGGGAAAGGTTTTCGGGCGCGGTCTCGCCCCGGGTGGCGTAGATCTGCACGCCCTCGGCGCCCAGATCGGCGGCCTTTTTCAGCGCGGTGCGGATATCGGTGCGAAAGCTTTCCGTAATAATACCAATGGGAAACGCGTACATAATAAAATCCTTTCTTGCTTCTTCACTAAAATCGGCGCCCTGCCGAGCGGCAGAGCGCCGAAAACATACTCAGAAATTCTCTTTTTTCTTCATCATGGTGAGCACCACCACGGCTACGGCGATCACCATCGCCAGCACGAAGATCATAAGGAAGCCTACGGTTGCGCCGCTGCCCACGGAGGACTTTTCACCGACGCCGTCGTTGGTGACGTTGTAGGAGACCTCCTGATTCGGGGTGCTGGCCGCGGGCACCGTGTAGGTGTATTGTTCGGAGGGCACGACGTAGGGATCGGTGAGCTCGGTCTGCTGGTTGGGATCGACGGTGTATACCGTATAGGGATCCACCGCCGGCAGGGTAGGCTGCGTGGTAATCGGCTGCGGCAGGGTGGTGGGCACCTCTGGCAGGGTGGTGGGCACCTCGGGCGCGGTGGTGGGCTCTTCGGGCAGGGTGGTGGGCACCTCGGAGGCCGGCACGGTGGTATCGTATTTACCGGCGGCCATATCCGCTTCGATCTGGCGTTTTTCCACGTAAGGATCCTTGCCCGCGAGCTCGGCGGCCGTTTTGCCCTTGGACGATTTCACGCCCACGTATTCCAGCGGGATCAGATCGGCCAGCGCGATGGCGCCGAGGTCGGTCAGATGGGCGCCGTCCGGCGTAAAGGACGGGCAAAGCTGACGGGGCTCGTGGGGGTCGGCCAGCGGCGCGCAGTCGATGAAGCCGTCCGCCTCTTTATTGGTGAGCACCCACTCGGTGAGCTTATCACACATTTCCTGCTCCTGCGGCGTCCAGGTCACGTCCACGCCGGAGCCGAGGAAGTTGCGCTCGTAGCCCATCCACGGGCTCTTGGTGAAGAAATAGATCTTGATGCCGCGGGAATGGCAGAGGCCGATCAGGGTGCGATACCCGGCGATGATATCCTCGGGCGTATACTTGGGCGTTGAAGCGGCGAGCGTTTTCGAGAACTGGTGAAGCACGTCGTTGAGGCCGATCTTGACGAAGCAGTATTTTACGCCCTTGATATTCAGCACGTCGCGCTCGAAGCGGTCGATGAGGGCCTGCCCGTAAAGGTTGCCGATGACGCCGCTGCCGTTGGAGAGCAGCTTGTTGCCGATGATGGCCTCGTTGACCACCGATATGTTTTTCACGCCCGCCGATACGATGCGCTTCGCGTAGTAGAGATAGGTATCGTTCACCAGCGTGGAATCGCCGATGAACACGGCTGTGGCGGCGTTGCTTGCGCCGGCGGTATCGATGCGCTCCAAAAACGGAATGGTGTGGTACACGATGGCGCCGGAGCCGATATTGACCTCGCCCGCGCCGGTGAGCGCGACGGCGTTCACCTGAGAGGCGCTGTTCAGCGGCAGGCGGCGCATGAAGGTGCGGCCGTTGGAAAGGCCCACGCTGGTCATATAGGTGAGATTTTCAAAATACAGGCTGATGCTGACGGAATCCAACGGCTGGGTACGGAAGGAGATGGCGTCGGACGTGACCTTCTGCCCCGCGGGAATGGTGACGGCGGTTTTGCCGCGGAAGGTGATGGGGGTCTGGGTGCCGTCCTGCACGCCGATGACGCCGGTGCCGGTTTTGGCGACGCTGGCCTCGTTGATCGTGACGTCGGCGGCGCCGTATTGGTTGGAGAACACGAACCGCAGCTTGGAGCCGCCCGTGGTAACGGTGAGCGCCGTACGCAGCGTTGCGCCCGCGGGGATCAGATCCTGCAGGGCAAGCCCCGCCACGGAAACGGAGCCGTTCACGAGGCTGGTGCCCCAGCTCGTGACCCAGTTTTCATCGGCGGCCTTCGCGGGAACGGCGAACGTGCCGGCGCCGGCCGACGCAAGAAGCACGGCCGCAAGCACTAAGGATAGTATTTTACGCAGAGATTTCATTTTATCTTCCCTCCGAAAAAGTTTCGGTCATTGTGTAAAATCGATTATAGCATATATATCTTAAAAAAAGCAATATATTTTATAAATTAAAAAGTTTAACGGTGAGGCATATTTTTCCTATCGACATTTTAAACAAAATTTTGCGGAAATTTTCATGAAAATATTTTTCCGTTTTGTATAAACGAAAAGATTACACAACAACCTGTATACGCACAAATGTTCAAAAAAGCCGATTGTTGATAAGTTTTTTTTCAGAAAACAGCGGAAATCCTATGGTTTTACGGGGAGTTATCAACAGTTTGAACAAAGTTTTCAACAATCGCCTGTGTTTTATCCCGTATTCACAAATATACATCTTGTAATATTTGCTTGCCTGTACATTCAACAAAATTTACCGCCGGATTTCAAAAATATTTTAGTGAAAAAGGCAGATACCGCTTTTTCGGCGCATAAAACCCGCCGAAGGGTCAACACTTTTTACAAAAGAAACCACGCGGAGGCAATCGATATGCTCAAGGGGGTAAACAGGCAGGTCGTGGAGATCGCGCAGCCTGAAAACAAATATTTTGAACGCGTTCTGCTCTTTGTGCGGCCGGAATACAGCGGCCTTTCCGAAGCGCGCTTGACCCGGCAGGCCCAAAGCGCCCTGCCCGATCCGGAACGGCCGCCGAAGGAAAAAAAGCGCCGCCTGCCCCGCCCCGGGGACCTGCTGCGCGCCGCCGTTTGCGCCGGCACCGGCGCGGGGATATTGGCGCTGGCGGAGATGATATTCAGATGAATTGCAGTTTGTGGGGCTCGATGCCCCACAAACTGCAGCTGCAAGCTGAGGAGCTACAAGCTACAAGCAAGATAGATTGTTCAGTAAAATGTCGGTATCAGAACAACATCCGCATTTTTCTAATCTGCTTGCAGCTTGCAGCTTGTAGCTTGTAGCTTGCAGCTTCGTGCCAACGGCACGATAAACTGAAATCTGAACGCCCGCCGCGTCTTTGACACGGCGGGCGGTTTTAATTATTGCTGCAAGTTACTTTTTCAGCATCCGCATGGAATTGAGGATGCACAGCACGGCCACGCCCACGTCGGCGAGCACGCCGAGCCACATATTGGCGATACCGAGGGTGGCCAGCGCCAGCACGGCCAGCTTGACCACCAGCGCGAACACCACGTTTTCGGTCACGATGCGGCGGGTCTTTTTGGCAATGGAGAGCAGCAGCGGCAGCTTGCGGATATCGTCGTCCATCACAACGATATCGGCGGCCTCGATGGCGGCGTCGCTGCCGAAGCCCCCCATGGCCACGCCCACGTCCGCCAGGCGGATGACGGGCGCGTCGTTGATGCCGTCGCCCACGTAGAACAGGGGCTCTTTTTTATGCAGCAGGCCCTTCAGCTTTTCCACCTTTTCCTGCGGCAGCAGCGCGCAGAAGACCTCGTCGATCCCCACGGCCTCGCCCACCTTTTCGGCGGCTGCCCTGCGGTCGCCGGTGAGCATCACGGTCTTTTTCACGCCCGCCTGCCTGAGCGCGGCGATCGCTTCCCGCGCGCCGGGCTTGGGCACGTCCTCGAGCTTGATCACGCCGGCGTAGCGGCCGTCCGCCGCCACGTATACCATGGTGGAATCGTCCTTTTGCGCCACGAAATCCACGCCCTCGTCACGCAGCAGCACGGCGTTGCCCGCCAGCACCACGTTGCCCGAAAACTCGGCCTTCACGCCGCGCCCGGCCGCCTCGGCGACCTTCGTGGGCGGGGTGAGCTTTACGTCCGCCGCCGCCGTGCGGATGGAGACCGCCAGCGGGTGGTTGGAATAGTATTCCGCGCCCGCGGCCAGCGTGAGCAGCTGCCGCTCGGTGAGCCCCTCGGCGGGCAATATCTCGGTGACGCGGAAGGCGCCGGCGGTGAGGGTGCCGGTTTTATCGAACACGGCGGTTTTCGCCCCGGCCAGCGTTTCCAGATAGTTGCCGCCCTTCACGAGCAGGCCCTTGGCCGATGCGCCGCCGATGCCGGCGAAGAATGCCAGCGGTACGCTGATCACCACCGCGCAGGGGCAGGATACCACGAGGAAGATGAGCGCGCGGTATACCCAGGTGGCCGGGTCCTTGGTGATGGCGGTGGGGATCACGGCCAGCAGAACGGCGGCCAGCACCACGGCGGGGGTATAATATTTGGCGAATTTGGTAATGAAGTTTTCGCTTTTCGCTTTGTTGAAGCTCGCGTTTTCCACCAGCTCCAGTATTTTGGAGACGGCGCTGTCCTCATAGCCGCAAAGGGCCTCGAGCTTCAGCATGCCGGTGAGGTTCACGCAGCCGGAAACGGCCTTATCTCCAACGGCGATCTCACGGGGCGCGCTCTCGCCCGTGAGAGCGGCGGTATCCAGCGCCGAGGCGCCCTCGAGCACGCGGGCATCCACCGGGATCTTTTCGCCGGGGCGCACCAGCAGGATATCGCCGGGCGCCACCTCCTCGGGAGATACGGTCTCTTCTTCGCCGTTTACAAGGCGGGTGGCGGTTTCGGGGCAGATATCCATCAGGTCGCTGATGGAACGGCGGCTCTTTTCCACCGCCAGATTCTGAAACAGCTCGCCGATCTGGTAAAACACCATAACGAACACCGCCTCGGGGTATTCGCCGATCACGAGCGCGCCGACGGTGGCCAGCGACATCAAAAAGTTTTCGTCGAACACCTGCCCGTGGGAGATGTTGCGGCCGGATCTTATGAGCACGTCGTACCCCGCGATGAGGTAGGGCACGAGATACAACGCCAGAAAGATCAGCTTATGCAGCTCGGTGAGGCGCTCCAGCGTGAACACGCACGCAAACAACACCACGGCCAGCAGAATACGCAGAAGCAGCAGCTTCTGTTTCCGCGTGAGCCGCAGATACCAGCGTTTCAGCTTTTTCATTTTCTGATCACCCGGCAGTTGGCGTCCACCCTTTTGATGCAGGCCTCGGCCTCGTCGAGAATGGCCTCAAAGCGCTCGTCGGCGGCGTCCAGCACCATTTTTTGCGCCATAAAGCTGATGGTGACGCGGTTCACGCCCGCAACGCCGGCAACGGCGCGTTCCATTTTGGCGGCGCAGTTGGCGCAGTCCAGATCTTCTAAACGGTAAGATTTTTTCATAACGGTTCCCTCCCGAATCATTCCGTGATGTGTTCCATGCCCTGGGCAAGGATAGACGTGACGTGCTCGTCCGCCAGCGAATAGAAGGCGCTTTTGCCGTCCTTGCGGAACTTGACGAGCTTTGCGCCCTTTAAGATGCGCAGCTGGTGCGAAATGGCCGATACCGTCATATTCAGCGAGGCGGCGATATCGCATACGCACATCTCTTCGGCGTAGAGCAGATACAAAATCTTGATGCGGGTGGAATCCCCGAAGATCTTATACAGCTCCGCCAGATCGATGAGCAGATCGTCCCCCGGCAGCTTTGCCAGCGCCCGGGCGGTGGCGTCCCCGTGGACGAAAACCTCTTCGCACAGCGTGACCTCCGGTTCGTTCATGCCGCAGCCCTCCTTTGCAATAAAAAAATAACGTTTGAATAACTATTCAAACGTTATTATATGCCCGAAGGATGGAATTGTCAAGCGGAGAACGAAAAATTAA
>CAMVBR010000062.1 GCA_947165755.1 uncultured Clostridia bacterium | reverse complement strand
GCTCGTCGGGCTCATAACCCGGAGGTCGTTGGTTCAAGTCCTTCTCCCGCAACCAAATAAATCCCCAAGAATGGCTAAACACCGCCGTTTTTGGGGATTTCCTTTTGTCCGAAAACCGCTCTGATTTCGCTTTTGACCCATGTTTGACCCATACGGGAATTTTTCCAGCAAAAAAACGGGGCCGTTTTCAGGCCCCGTCGGCTGCTTTTCCGTCAAATGAAAAACTTTTTTCATCTCTGTCTTATCCATTTTCACAGAGATTTTTCGCAATAAAATCCGGGACTTCCTCCGGTAGGATGGAAAGCGCGAACCCGAATTCGCCGTTGATGATCTTTTCCGCTTTTTTTAATGCGTTATCATCAGACGCGCTTAACTTTTTGTTTTGTTTCTCCAATTCTTTTCTTTTTTTGCGGATCGTACGAATCAACACCAACAGTTCCCGTTGATCACATCGGTTAAGAATCGCATCAAATTGTTCCCCGCGCAGACGATTATCTTTCTCCCAAGGGATCTCTTCCTCTTTGGCATTCGTTATGCTTTTATCATCATTTCAACAGCTCGGAGTTTGAGGAGATCTTTGGCATGGGAAAAGACTTGTCTGAAATGACATTGGAAGAGTTATGGGAATTATATCCCATCTTTCTTGTGGAACACGATGATCGGTGGAAAGACCACTTCAATGAGATCGAAAAAATGCTGACCGGACTTTTGGCCGATCGGCCTGTTGTCCGGATCAGTCATATCGGGAGTACGGCGAAACCGGATATATGGGCCAAAAATATTGTTGATGTGATGGTTGAGATTTCTCAAAGTATTGACGTGAAAGATATTGCACGGATCTTGGAACAGAATGGCTTCCCGGCGCTCAATCCTGGCCAGAATACGCTTCGTGTTGCGGGAAGCAGCCGAAATGAAAGATCCGCCATCCCGGGATGGCGGACAATGTGACTGAAAAGAAATGGAGTGGGGCTTGGCAAACAGAACGCATTATTCTGCGGATGCTTTCCTGATATATCGCTTGAAAAAGGCAACTGCGGGGCCGAAAGAGGCAACGGGAAGCCTCTCGTTTGTGGCATGGGCGCAGAGCAGCAGACCGGCGTCCATCCGGAACGGAGAGAACCTGTAGATGTTTTCACAAACGGGCTCATAGGTGCAGGCGTCGGTTCCGGCGATCACAAGCATCGGCGCAACGATATTGTCGCCGCTTTCCTGCTGACAGAGCTCTTCAATGATCCGATAGGCCTTTGCATCCGTGGGAGAGACGGCGGACGCCTCTTTTTTCTTCAGGCAGTTGATTTCAATCTCCTTATTTCTCACACACGTTCGGATATGACGGATCACATCTTCGGTTGACACACCCGGCATCATACGGAAATTGACGGTGACGGATGCTTTCTGCGGGAGCACGTTTGCCGCCGGGCTGCCCGACACCATGGTGATGCCTGTTGTTGTTCGCATCATGCTTGCCGCGAGCGGGATCTGCTTCATGGCGGCCTTCATCAGCGGCTTCAGTGCCGGAAGGTTGCAGGCGAGAAGCCGAACGGGATAGGTGGCGTTCCTGCCGACGTTCTGAATCATATCCATCAAGTGGGGCCCGATTTCCGCCTTGAACTGATGGCGGTCAAGATCCTTGATGACGTCTGCAAGCGCGACGACTGCGGAGTGCTTCGGCGGCTGCGAGGAATGACCGCCCTTTGCGCTGATGCTGATTTCAATATCTGCATAGCCTTTTTCGGCAACGCCGACGCCGCACAAGCATTTCTGACGGATAACCCCTTTCAAATTCACGGGGAGCATGGCGCCGCCTTCATCTATGATGGAATCCAGATGGATCCCCCTTGCTTTCAGCGTTTCCATGATCGATTTTGCGCCGCCGGTTTCGCTCATGGAGACTTCTTCGTCCTGGCCGAAAAGCAGATAAACGTCCCGTTCCGGTGCAAAGCCTTCCGCAAGCAGCGCTTCAACCGCTTCCATCACAGCAATCAGATGGTTTTTCATATCAACAGCGCCGCGGCCCCAAATGAATTCGCCGTCATTGAACCCGCTGAAGGGTGCGTGTGTCCAGTCGTTTTCTGTGCCTTCCGAGATTGGAACCACATCCTGATGCGAAAGCAGCGCGATCGGGTCCAGGTCGCTTCGTTTACCCTTCCAGCAATAAATGAGATTTGCTTCCTCGATGATTTCCTTTTCCAGCCGTTCGCGAACAAGCGGGAACGCATCATCAAGGAACGCATGAAATCTGTCAAACTGGGAAAAATCCACTTTTTCTTTTTCGGGATAGCTGACGGTGGGGATGGAAATTGCTTCGCTTAAATGTGCGCACGCTTTTTCAACGTCAACGGCTTCAGCGGGCAACGCACACAGGTCTTTCTTTTCCGGCTTGAACGCAGCAGCTCTGACCGCGTTGATTGCGGCAAGCGCGCCGGAAGCGCCGAGGATGGAATATTTCACTGCCTTTTTCATATACAAGTCCGCCTTTCGGTTTTGATCCGTGGTCGCCGTTCAGTGAGACCATTTGGTATCGGGATATGCAGAATGATCAATTGATTCATGCGCAAGCACTTTGCACGGTTCATGGATGCTGAATGTATAGATATGCTTGTAATCCATATTGCCGACCAGTTTCAATGTGCCTGCGTCGGTGTTGTAAACCGCGCTCCATAACGCGTTTACGCTCCATGGATATTTGTCGTGCTTGTAATTCAGCTTTACATAAGAAAGCAAGTCCATGGCTTCCGGTTCCGAGAGGATGCCGCCTTTCGCGCGCAGGACTGCTTTGACCGCTTCGATGCGGTCCTCTCCGTGCTGTTCAATCTGGAAAGAGCCGATGTCCTTTGTCAGGCTGAAGTTCGCGGCATACTGCAGCTTGAGGCCGTCGTCTTCAAAAACAGAACCGGAAACGGGATAGGCTGAACTGCCGCGCTCATAAACATGCATCGTATGGTCGATATATTCGATGACGACACTTCTGCCGCTTGCGTCAATGATCTGATAGTGATAATTCGTCCACAGAGAATCATGCATATTGTATTCCCGAAACAGGGCCACGGCTTCGTCCACATTGGCGCAGGTGTCAAGCACGGCCCGGATCATCGCGGTCGTTGTGATGTCCTTTTTGCCGGGGTTCTTTTGGTTGGTGGCTTTTGCTCTCAGCTGAGAAACAGCAATCACAAGCCCTTTCTCATTCATACCGTCCACACAGCAATAGGGCGCCAGAAGTGCCCGGTATCTGTTGAGACGGTGAAGCCGCAGGGCATTGCCGTAAGCCATAAAATTGGTGTCAACGACGGAAACGGAAGCATATCCATGGTCGGGATGCGTCCAGACAACAAAGCAGGGCGCGGTTTTGAAATCAAAGTTTCTCGCCAGCAGATGGTTCCCTTCCGCCGTATACGCTTCGAACGTTGTGCAGCCCGCGCCCTGATCCGTGCCGGGCTTGAACAAACGCAGCCCGAGCGTCAGAGCATTTGCCGTAAACGCCGTCAATTCGCCGATCGAAGATACGCCCTTGTTCAAAAGCTCCGGCAGATGGTAATCGTTCCGGTAATCCAGCAGATAGATATTGTTGTCCAGCTTCTTAACGGAACGCAGGGTCGCCAATTTGTTCTTTCTTAAGCTACGTAATCTTTGCATCGTTCGCAAATCCCTTTCTTGTTTGTTTTTATCATTATACACCATTTTTACTGATTTTTCAACTCGCAAAGGCGCCATATGATTCCTAATCTTTATGCGTTAAATATCACTGCCGCAACTCCCGGAACATTGTGTTCTGGTACTACAATTCGGTTGTGTAACATTTTGGCGCTTTTCCTATGGGATATGTAACATTTTGGCGCTTTTACACAAATAAATCCCCAAGAATGGCTAAACACCGCCGTTTTTGGGGATTTCCTTTTGCCCGCGAATCGTCCCGAAATCGCTTTTGACCCATGTTTGACCCATACGGGAATTTTTACAGCGAAAAACGGGGCCGTTTTCAGGCCCCGCAGGTTGCTTTTCCGTCGAATGAAAAAATTTTTCATTCGGCGATTTTTGTTTTATCGCGCTTTGATCATGTCCCCTGCCATTCCGCAAATGTTCTGAAACAATGATGGCTGTTTGCCGTATTTCTTTGTTTTTGCGTATCATTTTTTGACCACAGAGTCGTTTGATGGAGGATCGAGAATTTGCTTATTACTATCTTTTTTTCACTGATGCGCATGCCCATTCATACGGTGAAAGCGCGGAGAAATGAATACTCATATAATAATAAATAATCACTACCGTAAAGGAAGCCGACGGTTGACCGCAAGCGTTCCGCACCTCCTCCACCCTCTTTCCATCGCAAAAAATATTTTCAAAAATTTGTGTTGTAACTATTGACATTACATCAATGTTGTGTTATAGTGCAGTCAAGATGAAACCGCGACGGTTACATTGCAATTATTTTTTTGGAGGATACTACCATGACAAACATCGAAAAGGCGCTGGCTCTCATCAACACTTTCGCCACCGGCGACACCGAAACTGCGAAGGGACTTCTGGCTCCCGGCTACATCCAGCACAACCTCGCCTACGGCACAGGCGCTGACGCCTTCGTCGGGAGCGTTGCCTACCTCGGCTCCGCTCCCGTGAAGACCACCGTCAATAATATCCGCGCATTTGAGGACGGCGACAAAGTGTTCCTGCAGACCGTTTACAACTTCGCAGGTATGGGCGAACAGGTCGCGTTCGACATCTTCCGTTTTGACGCTAACGGTAAGATCGCCGAGCATTGGGACAATCTCACTGCCAAGGCAGATCCGAATCCCTCCGGCCATTCCCAGATCGATGGCACGATTGAGAAGAAGAACGTCGATAAGGAAGAAACCCGCACTGTCGTTGCCTCCTTCGTAGGGGATGTTCTCCGAGGCGAGAATCCCGGTAAGCTGACCGACTATTTCGACGGCGATAACTACATCCAGCACAATATCAGCATTGCCGACGGTCTGTCCGGCCTCGGCGCTGCTCTTGCGGCGCTCGCCGAGCAGGGCATCCAGATGATCTATACCAAGACGCACTATGTCTTTGCCGACGGCAACTACGGGCTGGCGGTCAGCGAAGGTACTTTCGGCGGCGTTCCCACCACCTACTACGACCTGTTCCGTGTAGAGGACGGCAAGATTGCCGAGCATTGGGACGTCATGGAAACATTGGCCGCAGAGGATACCTGGGCAAATTCTAATGGCAAGTTTTGATGTAAGTATTGAAATTACAGCAAAAACCGAGTAGAATGATAACAGGAGGTGTTGTGCTATGCAGATTTCAAGCAGATTCACGGTAGCGCTGCATATCTTCACCTGCGTAGAAGTCTTCAAGGATGAATACAAGGTGACGAGCGACTTCCTTGCCGGGTCGATCAACACCAATCCTGTTATCATTCGCAAAATTCTGACGCAGTTGAAAAATGCCGGGCTGATCGAGGTCGCCAGAGGCACCGGCGGCATCACGATCACAAAGCCGCTCACAGCGATCACGTTTTATGACGTATATGAGGCGATAGAGCCGGTAGAAAACGGCGATCTGTTCCGATTCCATGAGAACCCGAATCCCGAATGCCCGGTGGGACGGAACATCCACGCGCTGCTCGATCGGAAGCTGCAGGCCATACAGAGCGCTATGGAAGACGAGATGAAGCGATATACCGTCGAGGATCTCCGCTCCGGCACGCTGGAGCTGATCGCAAACGAATAACGGCAGGGCTCCGGGGCAGTTTCTCGGGGCCTTGTTTTTGAAGATATGATCTGATCGGAGGAAAAGAAAATGATCAAAGTCGCGTTCTACGATACAAAGGCATACGACAAGCCGTCTTTTGAAGCTTACGGCGGGCAGAACGGTATCGAATTCCGCTTTCTTGAAACGAAGCTGAATACGGACACCGCCGCGCTGGCCGAAGGATGCGGCGCGGTATGCGTTTTCGTCAACGACGACGTAAACGCCGAAGTCATCGAGAAACTGTACAAAAGCGGCGTGAGACTGATCGCTCTGCGCTCGGCGGGCTACAACAACGTGGACGTAAAAGCCGCATTCGGAAAGATCCACGTCGTTCACGTCCCCGCGTATTCCCCTTACGCCGTCGCCGAGCACGCGGCGGCGCTGCTGTTGACGAGCGTGCGGCGCATCCATAAGGCGTATAACCGGACGCGGGAATTCAATTTCTCGCTGAACGGCTTGACGGGCTTCGATCTGCACGGCAAAACCGTCGGCGTGATCGGTGCGGGCAAGATCGGACGGATCTTTATCGATATCTGCCGCGGGTTCGGGATGCGCGTGCTCGCCTTCGACCGCCATCCCGCCGACGACGGGATCGAATACGTATCTCTTGATGATTTGCTCCGCCAAAGCGACGTCATTTCGCTGCATTGCCCGCTGACAGACGAAACGCGCCATCTGATCGACGGCGCGGCGATTGCAAAAATGAAGAAAGGCGTTGTGGTCGTCAACACCTCGCGCGGCGCGCTGATCGACGCCGAAGCGCTGCTGGAAGGGATCAAGGAGAGAAAGATCGGCGCGGCCTGTCTCGACGTTTACGAAGAGGAAGCGGACGTTTTCTTTGAGGACCGTTCCGGGCACATCATGGATGATGAGCTGCTTTCGCGGCTTCTTTCCATGCCCAACGTGATCGTTACCTCACATCAGGCGTTCCTCACGCAGGACGCGCTGGACAATATCGCCGAGACGACCGTGAACAATATCCTTTCATATTACAAAAACGCCGGGCTCTGCGACAACGAGCTGTGTTATCGCTGCGGCAATATTGAGCGGTGCAAAAGCGACCGGAAGCAGAGGTGCTTTTGACGGTTCTTACAGAAAGAAGATTATAAAAATGACGCACGAAGAAAAACGGATCTATCTGATCAATTCGCTGCTCACGGAGCAGCCAAGATACCGGAAGATCGAAATCCCGGCTGACGTACAGGGACAAAAGGACCTGCTGCGCTCGCTGATGAACGTCCGTATGCCCGCGCCGGTATCGGAACAATATATTGAAATCGAAAGCGAATACCTGAAGGAAGAAACGGCTGCGAAGGGAGTCACGCGCCTTGCCGATCTCAAGCCCGTCGAAGACGGTATCTATCTCTGGCAGGGCGATATCACGACGCTTGAATGCGACGCCATCGTCAACGCTGCCAATTCGCAGATGCTCGGCTGCTTTCAGCCGCTGCACAACTGTATTGATAACTGCATCCACACCTTCGCGGGCTTACGGCTTCGCAACAGTTGCGCCGAAATCATGCGCAAGCAGGGACACGAGGAACCCACCGGGCAGGCAAAGCTCACCCCCGCGTACAATCTGCCGTGCAAATACGTGATCCACACCGTCGGGCCCATCGTGAACGGACAACTGACGGCAAAGCACGAAGAGCAGCTCGCGTCCTGCTATAGGTACTGTCTTGCGATTGCGGAAGATAACGGCTGCACAAATATCGCGTTTTGCTGCATATCCACCGGCGTTTTCGGCTTTCCGCAGCGGCGCGCGGCTCAGATTGCGGTACAGACCGTGAGAGAATACAGAGAGACTGCCCACAGCAACATCGAGGTGATATTCAATGTTTTCAAGGATGAAGATCGTGAGATCTACCGGGACTTACTCGGATAATATCAAAAAACTGAAACAGGCGCTCGACGATTGTGACGCCGTGGTGATCGGCGCGGGGGCGGGGCTCTCCACCTCCGCGGGGTTTGCCTACAGCGGCGAACGGTTTGACCGGTATTTCTTCGACTTCAAAGAGAAATTCGGTATTACCGATATGTATTCGGGCGGGTTTTATCCTTTCCCGGACGACGAAACGCGCTGGGCGTGGTGGGCGCGGCATATCTATTTCAACCGCTATATCAATGTACCCAAGCCAGTGTATGAGGACCTGCTGACGCTGGTATCGGATAAGGACTATTTCGTGCTGACCACCAACGTGGACCACTGCTTCCAAAAAGCGGGGTTCGATAAAAAACGCCTGTTTTACACACAGGGCGATTACGGACTGTTTCAGAGCGTCGATCCGAAAATCAAAAAGACCTTCGATAACGAAGAATGGGTCGTGGCGGCAATAGCGGCGCAGGGCTTTGCACACGGCGAAAACGGCGAATTTGCCGTGCCGGAGGATAAGCAAATCAAAATGACGATCCCGACCGAACTGATCCCGAAATGCCCGGCTGGCGACGGTAAGGTCACGATGAACCTGCGCGCGGACGATACTTTTGTGGAGGACGACGGCTGGCACGCGGCGGCGGAGAGGTATTCCAATTTTATCCGCACCCGCAAGGGCAATGTGCTGTTCCTTGAACTCGGCGTAGGGTTCAATACGCCGGTCATCATCAAGTACCCGTTCTGGCAAATGACTGCGGAAAATCACGCAGCAACCTACGCCTGCATAAACTTCGGCGAGGCGTTTACGCTCCAAGAACTCGCCGATCGTTCGATCTGCATTGATGGGGATATCGGCGACGTAATCGAAAAACTGCAATAAAGGCCAGGCAGGAGAATGAGCAAAGAATTATATGCTCTCTTTCAAAAAATCTCCTACCTTATTCGCGGCATCCTGCTGCATGCTGGTGGTGACGTGGGCATAGGTGTCCAGCGTGAAGCCAACGGAAAAGTGGCCGAGGATGTTGGACAGCGTTTTCACGTCCACGCCGTTCTGCAGCGCCATGGTGGCGAAGGTATGCCGCAGATCGTGGAAGCGGATGCGGGGCAATCCGGCGCGGTCCAGCACACGGTGGAGCATATGCAGGACGCTGTCCGGGGAGATCGGTCCGTTTGTGATCGGTGAGAAGAAGACGTACTCGCTGGTGCCGTCGTCTTTGGCCTGTTTCTTTTTCAGCACGTCCATCACGTCGGCGGGGACGACGATCTTGCGATAGGAGTTTTTCGTCTTCAGCGGGCCCTCCGTCACCGTGCCGTCAATCCTGCAGATCTGCCGCCGCACGTGGATGGTATTTTCGTTGTAGTCCACGTCGATCCACTTGAGTCCCAGCAGTTCTCCCCGGCGCAGGCCCGTGGCGATCTCCAGCAGATACATCTCGTACACGCCACTTATCTTTGCTTCCGCGAAGAAGGCGGCGATTTTATCCAGCGGCAGCGTTTTCATCTCCATGTGCTCGCCCTTGGGCAGCGTGCAGCTCTTTGCCGGGTTGTACGGGATCAGCTTTTCCGCCACCGCCTTGTCCAGCGCCGTGGAGATGAAGATGTGCACGTTGCGCACCGTTTTCGGGCTGAGGCCCTTGGGCTGGTTTTCGGATTCCTTGCGTACGACTCTGCCCTCCGTGAGCAGCTTGCTGTAGAATTTTTGCAGGTCGGAAGTGCGCAGCTTGGTGAGCTGGATGGCGCCGATGTTGGGCTTGATATGCACCCGCAGATTGCCGCTGTAGGATTCAAACGTGGACGGCCGCATGGTCATCTTGCCGAAATTGTCCAGCCAGAATTGCAGCCACGTTTCCACCGTGTATTGCTCCGCTTTCAGAATATCCAACCCTGCGGTTTCCCGAATGGCCGCCGTCAGTTTTTCCTTCACCTCGGCCTGGCTTTTACCCAGCACGTTTTTGAAGATCTGCTTGCCGGTGACGGGGTCGTGCCCCGCCGTGTAACGGCCTTCCCATCTGCCGTCCGCTCTTTTTCTGATGTTGCCCTCGCCGTTGGCTCTGCGCTTTGCCATGTGGTTTCACCCCTCTTTCACGCTTTGTGCGCTTATATCGCCCGAAACGCCGTCGTATTGCCGGTTTTCGGAGAGAATCTCGAAAACATATTCCGTGTTTGTCGTTATCAGGTCGATCCAGTCGTCGGTTATCTGCGTTTCCCCGCAGCCGGTGTTCAGATAGAAATCACTGTCAGAATCGAACATGATGAAATG